>JANMVO010000175.1:0-3676 GCA_031392805.1 Rhodoferax sp.
AATGACAATCGCCACCAGGGTGACGATGGCCGGGTACAGCGCTGCGCCAATCAGCTTGGCCTTGAGCGCCTGCTGCTCTTCCAGGTCGTCGGCCAGGCGCTCCAGCACCAGGCCCAGGTTGCCGCTTTGCTCGCCCGCGCCAATCACCGCCACGTAGATGCCTGAGAACTCGCGCGGGTGCTGTGACAGCGCTTTGGCAAACGTGGCCCCGCCGTTGACTTCAGAACGCAGGGTGGCCACCAGATTGCGCTGCGCCTCGTCCTGCGCCTCGTCCGTCAGCGATGTCAGCGCCCGCTCCAGTGGCAGGCCGGACGACACCAGCCCGGCGATCTGACGCGTCCAGATGGTCAGGCCGGTGGTGTTGAAGACGCGGCGGGTGAACAGCGATGGGTTGAGGTTGAAGCCCTGCTTCGCCGCGTCATTGGCCACCCCAGCAGACACCGCCTCCACCAGCACCGGCACCAGCGCCTGGGCGCGTAGCAAGCCACGCGCCAGACGGGCCGTGTCGGCCTGCATCACGCCCTTGCGGGTCTGGCCATCGGCGGTAAGGGCTTCAAAGATGTAGGCGGGCATGGCGGGAGTTTAGATTGGCGTCATTAAAAGTGCGAAGACCCAAATGTGCCGAAATCACCGTCTCCAATCATTGCATCTGGACGCCAATGACCGACCGATGGTGCTCCCGCTCTGGCAGAAACCGGATCGCCCAGCGGTTGATTGAAGAATGGTCAACAAACACACCGCGTTGTTCCATCATTTCCTCAAGATGGCGGTAGCGCAATGGATACGCCGCGTACCAACGGATGCAAACCAGAATGACGTCGATTGGAAAGCGCATTCCTTTGGTAGCCAGCATTGCGTTTCAAGCCCTTTCAGTCAAAGCACCTAGCATAGACCAGCGGGCGGTTTGACCGCCAACGCGCTGCGGTCAATTGAAAGATGGCTTGAAACCCGCATGAATGCTAGGTTTCTAATTTTGAAAAGTCATTTCGTTCCCCGATTTGTTCCCCGGTTTCACCTTTGATACCCCAAGAAACTGATTTATCCGCTGCCATTTTAGCGCTGCCCGACCAGAACGATCCGCCGCCGCCAGGCGGCATGCCTTTGCGCCGGACTGAGGGCGCCCCCGTGGGGGCAGACGGGCAGACCGGCGCACGGGGGCCAATGCCGCGTAGCGGCGAGGCCCCGGTGGGTGGGCGGGGGCACACACCACATGACTGGCCGCAGGCCACTGACCAGAACACTGCGCGAAGCGCCTGACTGATGCCAAGGTGCCACGACAACCACCAGGGCGTGCAGGCGGCGGCGCGTAGGGCAGGAACTGACCGGGGAGCGCCGACGGCTGTGCGACCGACTCCAGCGCAGGCCACTTTACATAAGGCCTGTTTTGTAAACCCGTGAGGGCGCGCAGCGGTGGGCGACACAAAACGCAGCTTTAGCGCAGCGACTGGCGACCACTTCACAAAATGCGGCCTTATGTAAAAGCGAAGCGGGTGGCCGTAGCGGGCGAGTGCCACAACTGCCACGAACACCACGGCTGCCAGGCCGAGCCGCAGGCGACGGCTGATCCAGCACGATGCGCAAGCGAGCCGAGGCCATGACTGCGCCACAGCGCACTGACCAACACTTGCGAAGCACTGGCGATGTAACTGCCCGGCACCTGTCCGGGGCGCAGCAGCGCCGCGCGCACTGGCTGACACTACAGCGCTGGCAAATAGAAAGCGGTGATGCTGGGTGGACTGGCCCACAGCGCGCAGCGCAGTTCAATCAAAAAACAGCCCGCCCAGCATGACCGCGCTGCCTGCCGAAGCCACGCGACAGCGTCGTGGTGCCTGGCCATTGCGGTACTCCGCATTGGCCACTGACTGGCTTCAACAGGCCGTCGATAGAACCAAAGCGGTGATGCCTGGTACGCTGTGACCCACGGCGCGCAGCGCAACTCATTGGGCAGCGTGCCGGGCATGACCGCGCTGGTGGAGGCAGCAGACACATATCGAGCGCCGAAGGGTCGTCACTGTCTGTCGCCGTCGCGGTAGCTGATCATGCCTCTGCGTAGCACTGTCTATATGGCACGGTAGCCTCTAGCCCTCGTACTCATTGCGCAAACAGCTATCCATAACGTAGCACAAAACAAACTCTACCTGGCTAAATCACGTTCTTGTAAGACTGCTCAATCAACCCCATGACGTAATCCAAATCGTGGCCGGTCTTTAGGTACACGCGCCGGTCCATGGTCCAGTTGTAGCCGTCTGGAATCTTTTCAACCAAGCCTTTAGGGTCCACAAAGTCAATCGGCCGCAGGTGAATCTTCAACTGGTTCTTGCCGATGTGGATCTCTGCAAAGTTGTTGCCCATGCGGTATCCCACATAAGACCCCGTTGGGTTTTCGGTAATCGAATCGTCAATGGCCACTATGCGCTCACGCAGCTCGGAAAACAGCGCTTTGGTGTCGTCTGCCGCTTTGGCCAGCAAGTTGTCCAGGGTGTTGCCGTTGACGGTGTCGGTGCCGTTCGAGGATATGGAATCACCAATTGCAACCGCCGTAGCCGCCTGGATGGTGGCTGCCGTTTCAGGCACGTTGACCGGCTCCAGTGCAAAAATTCCGTCTTCGTAGTAGCGGTACTTCATCAGCTCAATGCGCAGGGGCACCACCTCGGCAGTGTCAATATCAAACTTGCTGTAATTCTCTGCCACGCAGATGACGCGGGGGTTGTGCCAGTCGAGCTTGATCTTGTCGGCCTTCTCTTTGCCCAGCTTGTCGAGCATCAGCTTCTCAAAGAAACCCGGCTTCTGTGATTTCAGCCACTTCAAATACGACAGCGACTGGTTGATGACATTGTCATTCTTGTTGCGTTTGTACTCAATGATGACTGGCGAGCCGTTGGTATCCACCGCCAGCGTGTCGATGCGGCCGCCAAACGTGGTGGTGTACTCGGTGGCCAGAAACAGCAGGTCAAGCACCTCGATCAGATTGGCCTCGACCAGCGCCTGCAAGTTCTTTTCTTTGTCCAGTGGCAGACTGTTCAACTTCTTGAGCTTTGTGCCGGAAATTTTGAAGATAGGCATAGTGAATACGGATGGTTTTTTACTCTACGTTGGTCTCGGGAACAGGTTATCGGTGTTGGCGCAATTGGGGGTACAACTTGTACCTCCCTTGGCACGCCTATCGCACACCCCAAACCTCCGCAGCCAGCGGCAACTCATTCAGCTCCACCCGCGCTTCCCGCCAAGCTGGGTAGTGCTGCTCCAGCAGAGCCACGAAGCGCTCGCTGTGCATCGGCTCAACCAGGTGCAGCATTTCGTGCACGACCACGTATTCCAACAAATCCTTTGGCTTTTTTACCAACTCGGTATTTAGGCGAATGTTCCCAGCCCGGTGGTTACAGCCCCCCCATTTGGTTTTCATGCGTTGAACAAAATAGCCGGAAACCTTCACGCCGAGATTTGTTTCCCACTTCCTGACAAGTGCAGGCACGGCCTCATGCAGCAGGGTGCGGTGCCATTCTTGCATGACCTCTTCCCGCTTCGCCAGCGTGCTGCCAGGGCGCACGGTGAGCGTGATTCGACGATGATCCCGCGTCACGGCGGGCTTCGCGTCCTTCTGGACGACGGACAGAAGATAGCGCCGCCCCCAAAGATAATGAGTTTCCCTCTCGACAAACTGGCGCGGTGTCTCGCG
>JANMVO010000184.1:0-6451 GCA_031392805.1 Rhodoferax sp.
AGCGATGCCAGCCCGCTGATTGCGCTTTCGCAGGTCGGTGGTCTGGTGTGGCTCAAAGCCCTGTTTGGCACCGTTCACCTTCCGCCTGAAGTCTTGGCTGAACTCTGGCGGGTGGGCGAGGGATGAAGCGCAACGTCAGAACGCCCTGCCCTTGAACAGCCGTGCGAATACTTTTCGTCTGCACCCAAAATCGCCTGCGAAGCCCGACGGCAGAGCAAATCTTCTCGCAATGGCCGAGCATTGAGTGTGCCTCTGCTGGTGTGCACAGCTCTGCCGATGTGCCTTTGGACCCTGAACTCATCGCGTGGGCAGACATCATCTTCGTGATGGAGAGCGTGCACAAAACCAAGATGTCAACCCAGTTCAAAAAGCACCTGGATGGCAAGCGGGTCGTGTGTCTTGGGATTCCTGACGATTATGGATTTATGGAGCCTGCGCTGGTGCAGTTGCTCGAACGCAAGGTGTCACCGTTTCTTGGGGTGTCAAAATGATTTTGATCCAAAGCTCAGTAACCATGCTCCTGAAGCCACTTTGGCACAGGTTTGGGCATGGGCGGGTAAGCCCAGCTATGGCGCTCACCCTTCGCGTGGCAGCACCAAGAGTACAGCGCGTCGTATATCACCATGCCGTGCGCCAGCATATCGTGGTCGTTGGTGAAGTTGTGCGACAGGCCGAGTGAAATGGCCAGCAGGCCGGCGGCCTGCGGTGCGAGGTCAAGCCGGTCGGTGTCGGCGCCGCGCACGATAGTGGCCATGTCCTGCAGGCCTTTGTCGTCAAGCTTGTGCTTCTTGATGAAGGTATCGAAGCTGCAATCGTCGCCGACGTGGGTGTACTCAACGCCATGCACATCGAAAGGCGTGGCACCGGTGTCTTTGGCAACCGACATGACGTCGGCCGTTGGCACGAACAGGAACTCGGGCTCCTTGTCGATAAAGCGCGCAATCAGCCAGGGGCAGGCAATGCGGTCAATTTTTGGGCGTTCACGGGTGATCCATTTCATGTCGTTGCTCCTTGTGATTTGATGCTGTCGTCTTGACGTTTGCCTTTGTTTTCATGTACCTGGACGAACTTTCATGTCGCCAACTTGAATGCAAGCCCCACGGCTGCGCACGCCGCCAGCAGCGGAATCACGCCGACTTTGAAGCGAAACAGGGCAATCGCCGCCGCAACCGTGATGGCCGCCGACACAACATCAAACGGGCCGTCAAACCCTTTGGGCCACAGCACGTGGTAGGCAAAGAACAGCGACAGGTTGACGATCACGCCCACCACGGCCGCCGTGATGGCCGTCAGTGGCGCCGTGAACTTGAGGTTGCCATGCGTGGTCTCGATCAGTGGGCCACCCGCCAGGATGAAAATGAACGAGGGCAGGAAGGTAAAGTAGGTCACCACACTGGCGGCCACAGCACCTCCCAGGAAGAGCGCGTCCGGCCCGAAGACCTGTTTGATCCAGCCGCCTACAAATCCGACAAAGGCCACCACCATGATCAGCGGGCCCGGCGTGGTCTCGCCCAAGGCAAGCCCGTCAATCATTTGCACCGGTGTCAGCCAGTGGTAGTGTTCGACGGCACCCTGGTACACATAAGGTAGAACCGCGTAGGCCCCACCAAAGGTCAGCAGCGCGGCCTTGGTGAAGAACCAGGCCATTTGCGCCAGCACGCCGTCGATGCCAACTGTCGCAATGAGAAGGCCAAAAGCACCGCCCCACAAAGCCAGACCGACCAGCACAATTTTTGCCAACCCGCTGCGTGTAAAAAGGGCGTGGGCGGGTGAGGGCGTGTCGTCGTCAATCAGCGCCGGGCCATAAGAGGCCTTTGCCGCGCCATGGCCACCGCCGACGACAAACACATTGGGGTAAAGCCGCCCGCCAAAGTAGCCAACCAGCGCGGCAGCCAGTACGATCACCGGGAAAGGCAGGTGCAGCGCAAAGATGGCGACAAAGGCCGCTGCGGCAATCGCCCACAGCCAGTTGTTCTTGAGCGCCCGGCTGCCAATGCGGTGCGCCGCGTGCAGCACCAGCGCGGTCACCGCAGGCTTGAGCCCATAGAAAATGCCCGCCACCACCGGCACCGAGCCAAAGGCCACATAAATCCAAGACAGCGCTATCAAGATAAACAGCGACGGCAGCACAAACAGGCTGCCCGCCACAATGCCGCCCCAGGTGCGGTGCATCAGCCAGCCGATGTAGATGGCGAGCTGCTGCGCCTCTGGCCCCGGCAGCAGCATGCAGTAGTTGAGCGCATGCAGAAAGCGCTTTTCGCTGATCCAGCGCTTTTGCTCCACCAGCTCGGTGTGCATGATGGCGATTTGCCCGGCCGGGCCGCCAAAGCTGATGAAGCCGAGTTTGAGCCAGAAGAGGAAGGCCTCGTAAAAGCTGACCGGGGCAGGGCGCGAGGGCAAGTTTTGAGTCATGGTGTTGATTTCTCCCTCTCCGCTCGGGAGAGGGTTGGGGTGAGGGATGCATTGGCATAAAGCGCGTCAAACACAGCGCCAGTTGCGTTGATGAGGGCGTCGTCATCGGCATTCAATTCGCGCAAGCCGCCCAAAATCGCCTCAAGTCCGGCGGCGAGGGCCACGGGTATGCCGCCTGCGTCCAGGCAATGAACTGCCTGCGCGATGGAGACGAGTTGTGGGTCGGCGTCCAGGGCAAAGCTGGCCATCAGAACTTCGAAGCTCACGCGTTCATTTCCAGGCTCGCCCACGTGGGTAAAACGGGCGCCGTGATAGTCAAAACCCAGCACATTGCGCGGCGCCTTGCCCGGGTCTTGCAGCCAGACAAAGCGGGCCTCTTTGTCGATGAAGCGTGTGATCAACCAAGCGCTGGCCATGCGGTCCACCCAGGGGCGCGCCCGCGTAGCCCAGCGCTTGCCTTGATATCTGGCGATGTCCAGCCGCGCAATCTTGCCTGGCGAGGGTTGAGGCTCGCCCTTGGAGAACTGGCTGTCAAACGCGCGGCGCAACACGGCCAGATCGCTTTCGGCCTGCTGCGCTGGCGCACCGGGGTAATAGTCGATGCGGATGATTGCGGCCAGTGCATCGGCGACGCCGCGCACGCGCCGGCGGGCCTCAGTCTCGGTGATTGGCGAGGTGGGGGCTGCAAGCGCCGCCTGCGCGCCGCGCAGGGCCTCGTACCAGCCGGTGTAGGCTTGCACGCGGTCAAACTGCGCCAGAATTTCGAGCCGCTGGGCCTCGTCTTTGGGTGACAGGGTCAGCACGGACGCGGTGCCGCCGTGCTGGCGCACTTCGTCGGCCAATGCCTCCAGCGCGTCGGCATGCGCCAGCGGCAACAGGTAAGCCCCGTCCCGCATCGCGGCACAGCCTAACGCCTTCAAGGCGCGCCAGATGCGCAGGCGAACCGCATTGGGTTGGGTCGGCAGGGTGACGAGGAGAAGGGACCACATAGCAACAAGTCTATAAATTTGAAATATATACTACATTTAATGAAATTAAGTATACAAAAAATTTTGAAATTGTCAAATCGGGTTGTGGCGGCGGGTAGTGACGGGTAGTGGCGGGGTGCCAGCCGCTGTCATCACGCCTGCTTGCGATACACTGTTGAAAATGTATTACGACAAGATTTACCATGCCCACATCACTTCGTCTGCCTGCCGACATTGAAACGCGGATTGCCGGGTTTGGCTCGCGCACGGGGCTGACCAAATCAGCCGTGATCGTTCGCAGCATTGAGGAGTTCCTGGCCCGGCATGCCGAGCCTTCATCGCTTCATATTTACGAAGAAGCAATGCGCAATGCCACAAATCAACGGAACCGCCGACGTGACAGCCGACCTGACAGCCTTGAGGCCAATCCGCGTGACGATGTCAAAGCCGATATTTTGAGGGCTGAGCTGGCGCGCAGCCCATCCAAGCAACTGGTGATCCGGTCCATTCGCGGCAAACACGCCCAGCGCTCGGCGCGCGCGACAAGCGCCTTGGCAATCCGGCGAAAAGCGCAAGCCACGTCGCGATGAACACGCTGGCAGATTCCGGTTACTTTGTCGGGCTTTTCAATACCAAAGACCACCATCACGCGCGATGCAAAGCGTTTTTTTCGCGCTACACGGGGCAAACCACAACCACCTGGGCCGTTTTCACCGAGGTTTGTGCACTGTTGACCCACAGCAAACAAAAAGCCTTCTTCGAATGGGCCGCAAAGGCGCAGTCTCTGGGCTACCTGCGGATTGAGTCACCGCCTGCAGATGCCATTTCAGCAGTTTGGAATTTGATGGACAAGTATGATGACTTGCCGATGGACTTTTGCGATGCAAGCCTGGTCTACCTGGCCAGCAGCCTCAAGATTCATCGTATCGCCACCATCGATGTGCGGGATTTTTCAGTTTATCGTTTAGTCGGTAACAAGCGGTTTGTACATGTGCTGGATGAATAGGCTTTAGCGCTCAAAACGAGTCAGTGGCCCGTGGGTACAGAGGGTTTTGCCCAGCATCGGGCTGATTATCAAAAAAAAAAGGCAGTGGCCCGCCTGGAGGAAGCGTGATGCCCAAGCTTTGTAAGTACTGCGTCTGCACCAACCGTCCAGTGACCCTTGATTGAACATTCCCGAGTAAACTGACGACATGGAAAACGTAGACCACATCGTCATTGAACAACTGAAGGCGCTTCGTTCGGACATTGCCAGCATGCGCTCTGAGATGCACATCGAGTTCAAAGACGTGAAGGCGCGCTTGAATCATCTGGATGCGTCCATGGCAGGTGTTCGCCGAGATAGTGCCCTGTCCGCCGAGGACTTTGCGCGGCAACAGGTCAGTATTGATTCGCTCGTTGACCGTATTCAGCGAATTGAGAAGCGCCTTGAACTGGTGAGTTGAGGCGGTTCAGTAAGCGCTCGCGGGATATCGCCAGGCCGATGTTCCGCTTACACTGCTTTTGACTACTTCGACCATCTCAGAACCCACGTTTGAGGAGTTTCCATGCAAATCATCGTTGACGTTCCTGGCCATTACTTCGACGCAACCCCCCCTACTGAGAACTCCATGCAACTCGCCCTTGAACCCACCGTTCGCCCCAAAAACCCCAACTTCTCATCTGGCCCCTGCGCCAAGCGCCCCGGCTATGACGTGAGCAAGTTGCAGCTCGACACCCTCGGCCGCTCGCACCGCTCCGCACTGGGCAAAAAAGCGCTGGGCTTGGCGTGTTCCGAGTCGGCGCGCATTCTGGGCCTGCCTGAGGGCTACCGTGTGGCTGTGGTGCCGGGCTCTGACACTGGCGCGATTGAAATGGCGATGTGGTCGCTGCTTGGCCCACGCGGTGTGGACGTGCTGGAGTGGGAATCTTTCAGTGCGGGCTGGGTGACCGACATCGTGAAGCAACTCAAGCTGCCCAATACCAACGTGATCAAGGCCGACTACGGCGACATCACCGACTTTGCGCCAGTCAATTTTGACAATGACGTGGTGTTTGTGTGGAACGGCACGACATCTGGCGTCAAGGTGCCCAACGGCGACTGGATTCCCGCCAACCGCGCCGGCTTGACGGTCTGCGACGCCACATCGGCCGTGTTCGCCATGGAGATGCCGTGGGACAAGCTCGACGTCATCACCTACTCCTGGCAAAAAGTGCTGGGCGGCGAGGGCGGCCATGGCATGTTGATCTTGAGCCCGCGCGCGGTTGAGCGCATCGAGGCCTACAGCCCGCCCTGGCCGATGCCCAAGGTGTTCCGCATGAAGTCGGGCGGCAAGCTGCTTGAGGGCCTGTTCAAGGGCGAAACCATCAACACGCCATCCATGCTGTGCGTGGCCGATTATCTGGATGCGCTGAAGTGGGCCGAGAGCGTGGGGGGTGTCAAAGGCACGATTGCGCGGTCTGAGGCCAACCTCAAGGTCATCGAAGATTTTGTGGCGGCGAACGACTGGATTGCCTTCCTGGCCAAATCAAAAGCCACCCGCTCCAACACCAGCGTGTGCCTGACGGTGAAAGCGACCGAGGAGCAGGTGAAGAAGATGGCCAAGCTGCTCGAAGCGCAAGGCGTGGCCTATGACATTGGCGCGTACAAAGACGCACCCGCCGGGCTGCGCATCTGGTGCGGTGCCACAGTGGAGCAGGCTGACTTGAAAGCGCTGATGCCGTGGCTGACCTGGGCCTATGGCCAGGCTATATCAGGCTAGTCGGTCACACCAGTCTCATTGCGATTTAACCATTTAGTTGACTAAATTGGCCCCTAGCCATTGTCCCATAACAATAGTTTGCTACCATTAATATAGCATGTACAAAATCAGAACCTACAATCAAATCTCGGTCAAGGGACTGGACCGTTTCCCGCGCCTGTCCTACGAAGTGGGCAGCGACATTGGCCACCCCGACGCTTTCCTGCTGCGCAGCCAGAAGCTGCAAGGCGTTGAAGTTCCCACGTCTTTGCTGGCGGCAGCGCGTGCCGGGGCGGGCACCAACAACGTGCCGATTGCCGAATACAGCAAGCTGGGCGTGGTGGTGTTCAA
>JANMVO010000203.1:0-8234 GCA_031392805.1 Rhodoferax sp.
CTCTGGCGATCTGCGTGGATGGCTTGCGGGATCACATCACTGATACCGACCTTGCCATCGTGCCTGGCAATACGGTCAATGCGGACGGCACACCCTCATGGCGTTTGCAAGGCAGACTGGATGCAGCGCTTGACCTGTACCAGGCCGGTCATTGCAAGACGATTCTTGTGAGCGGCGGCATTGGCGCAGAAGGCTGGGATGAGGCCGAAGTGATGAAGCGCTATTTGATTGAGCACGGCGTGCAAAAAGGTCATGTCTACACTGACAGCCACGGCAGCAATACGTTTGAGACCGCCCGATTTGCGGCTGCACTCATCCGTTCAAAGGGTCTGCGCAATCCCATGCTGGTAAGCCAGTTTTTTCATATTTCGAGGCTACGCCTCGCGTTGCGTAAACACGGGGTTGATTCGGCTGGAAATGTTCACTCACTGCGCTTTGAGACGCGCGATTTCTATTCTGTTGCAAGGGAGGTGCTGGGCTACGTCGAATATGCCTTTAAAACAGGTTCTGGCGCTTTTCTAACTCACTCACTCAATCAGTCAGTTACTTATGCATGGCTATAGGCTACTACCCGCGACATTTCTCACTCAGTTCGGGAACTCCACCATGTCAAAGAAAATTGTGCGCAGAGTGATCGCCTGATGGGCAACGCCAATTTTTTCCTCAACCCCCGGTCCATCCGGGCGCACGTGCCGGAGCCCACTTTCGAGCGCGGCATGAGCCTGTACATCACACAGCAGGTGTTGACCTGCACCGTGAATTACAGCAACAGCAATGAATGGGAAATTGAGGGCATTGTGCAGGGCAGCAAGCGCGAGACCTACAGCGTCAGCGTCACGGTTGAAATTGACCCCGCAGGCAACCTGAGTTTTTTCAAGGGCAATTGCGGATGCCCAGTGTCTGACAACTGCAAACACGCCGTGGCGCTGACGGTGAAGGCGGCTTTCAAATCGGTGCGGCCAGCCATTGATCCAGCCATGGCGCCCAGCATCGCGCCCAGCGTCGGTCATTTCCCCTCTGGCAGCGGCTCTGGCAGCGGCACTGGAAACGCCGCTGCACAGCCACTGCCGCCCGCGCCCACGGCCCAGGAGCGGCAACAATTAAAGGACGCCCAGGCCCGCGCCGCCCTTGAGCGCGAACGCCACATCGCAGGGCAAAAAGTCAGCCAGTGGCTTGATCTGTTTGGCGAAGACGCTGCCGACAATGCGCAAGAAGGCGGGCCAGCGACTGCCACCGGCGTAGCGCAGCCCCAAGAGGCGCCCTATCAGACCGTCTACATGCTGTCGTCGATGCAAGTGGGCAAGACATCGGTACTGCATCTGGGCTATGGCGTGACGCACCGCCTGCGCAACGGCAATTGGGCCAAGGTCAAGTCGCAGAGTTACGTGGACACCTACCGCACGCCCGCGCCAGAACTGGAGATCATGTCCCTCATCCAGACGCTGGCGTCCAGCACCAGAAAACTTGGCTACGGGACCGACGCCGTTGGCCAAGTGGCCGGCGAAACCGGCCGCCTGGCGCTGCAGATGGCCGCCAGCACCGGGCGTCTGTATGCGCTGGCGGGCGAGCGGGTGCTGGGTGCACTGGTCCACATGGGCGCGCCCCGGCCCTTGCGGTGGACCTGGAACGAAGTTACAGCCCCGAGCGCGCAAGAACCGCTGTGGGCCCTGCAAGCCCGCCTTGCGGGCACCCAGACTGCGCGTGAAGCTGGCGCGCACTGGTATGCCAACACGCCGCCGCTCTACCTGGACCCAGTCAACGGCGAATGCGGATTCGTCGAAGTGCCTGGTTTGTCCGCAGAACGCCTGGCGCTGTTGCTCAGGGCGCCGCCGATTCCGCAATCTGCCTTTGCGCTGCACGAGACCACGCTGCTGCGGCGACTGGCCGGTTTGCCACTGCCGCCGATTCTCAAAGCGCCTGCGGTGTTGCAAGGCATCGTGCCCTCGGCGCAATTGCAGATTGAGCGCGTGCGCGCGCAAGATGTGCCGCAGCTTGGACTGCTGTGCGCCCGGCTGCGGTTTGACTATGACGGCCTTGGTTTTTACAGCCGCAGCCAGCAAAGCCCGATGCTGGTTGAACGCGCTGTGAAGGACAAACGTGCCGACGCTATGGCTGACGCGAGTACAGACGCTATTGCAGACCCGAGTGCAGACCTGATCACGGACAAAATCGCCACCCAAATCTCACACCAGACCGAGCGTGTGATGCTCCACCGCGATCTCGACCGAGAGCAAACCGCCCTCACCGCCTTGCACGCTTTGGGCCTGGCAGGCAATGCCTTCGGCGACTTTCATCTGGCGCTACTAGCCGATCAGCACCAATGGCTGCGCTGGGCCGATGACGACTTTGCGCCGCTGCGTGCGGCGGGCTTTGCGATTCAACTGGACCCCGCGCTGAAAGACTGGATTGCGCGCGCCGATACGCTGGACGTGGCCATGGCCCCGCAGGGCGGCACTGGCGCGGGTGAGAACGCAACAGACGACCTGGTGGGAGGCGATGACAGCCACAGCCCGTGGTTTGACTTGTCACTGGGCATGCAGATCAACGGCCAGCGTCACAACATCCTGCCTTTTTTGCCTGAGCTGCTGGCCCAGCTAGGCAGCGCCTCCACGGACCAAGGCAGCATCGCACAGTTGCCGGCGTTCGTCTATTTGCAGCAAGCGGGGGGCAACTTTTTGCGCCTGCCCACCGAGCCGTTGCGGCCCTGGCTGCAAGCCCTGCTTGATCTGGTGGGCGAACGTGGCCACGACCTCACGGGTGACAGCCTGCGCCTGTCGCGGCTGGAAGCTCTGCGCGTGGGCGCGGCCCTGGGCCAGGGCGTGCAATGGCAGGGCGCAGACAGCTTGCGTGAAATGCTGAAGCAGCTGGGGGGCATCAGTGCCATGCCCGAGGTGCCACTGCCCGCCGGCCTGCAAGCCGAGCTGCGGCCCTACCAGCAGCAAGGCCTGAACTGGCTGCAATTTCTGCGCACCCATGGCCTGGCTGGCATTTTGGCCGACGACATGGGCCTGGGCAAAACCTTGCAAACGCTGGCGCACATTCTGGTTGAAAAACAGGCTGGGCGGCTGGACCGGCCGGCCCTGGTGTTTGCACCCGTCAGCCTGATGGGCAACTGGCGGCGCGAGGCCAACCGCTTCACGCCCGACCTCAATGTGCTGGTGCTGCACGGCGCGGACCGCCACGGCGCGGCCGCAGAAATGGCCACGCAAGACCTCATCATCGCGCCCTATTCGCTACTTAAACGCGACCGGGAACGCTGGCTAAAACAGCCCTGGCATCTGGTGGTGCTGGACGAGGCGCAGAACATAAAAAACGCCAACAGCGACGCCGCGCAGGTGGTGGGCGAGCTCAACACCCGCCACCGCCTGTGCCTGTCGGGCACGCCCATGGAAAACCACCTGGGCGAGCTGTGGAGCCTGTACCACTTTTTGATGCCGGGTTTTTTGGGCAGCCAGGCCCGCTTCAAGCAATTGTTTCGCACGCCCATTGAAAAACTGGGCAATGACGAGCGGCTGGACCAATTGCGCCGGCGCGTCACGCCCTTCATGCTGCGCCGGGCCAAGGGCGACGTGGCCACCGACCTGCCGCCCAAACAGACAGCAGTCTCCAGCGTCGAGCTGGGCGGCCAGCAGGCCGATCTGTACGAGACCATTCGCCTGACCACCGAGAAAGCGGTGCGCGAGGCGCTGGCCAACAAGGGCCTGGCCAAATCGCAAATCCAGATTCTGGATGCACTGCTTAAACTTCGCCAGGTCTGCTGCGACCCGCGTCTGGTGCCGCTGGCCGCCGCAAAAAAAATCAAACAATCCGCCAAGCTCGAATTGCTGATGGAAATGCTGCCCGAAATGCTGGCCGAGGGACGCCGCATCCTGCTGTTCTCACAATTCACATCGATGCTGGAATTGATTGAAGAAGAGCTTGGCAAGCGCAAATTGAGCTGGGTCAAACTCACCGGCCAGTCGCAAAAGCGCGATGCGCTGATTGAGCAGTTCACCAGCGGAAAAGTGCCGCTGTTTTTGATCAGCCTGAAGGCCGGGGGCGTGGGCCTGAACTTGCCGCAGGCCGACACCGTCATCCACTACGACCCGTGGTGGAACCCGGCGGTGGAAAACCAGGCCACCGACCGCGCCCACCGCATCGGCCAGACGCAAAGCGTGTTCGTCTACAAGCTGGTGGCGCAGGGCACGATTGAAGAGCGGATTTTGGCGCTGCAAGCACGCAAAGCCGCGCTGGCCGACAGCCTGTACAGCGGCGCGCAGGGCCGCAAGCAGCCGCTGTTTACCGAGGACGATGTGTCTGAATTGCTTAAGCCACTGTCCAGTAACTCCTAATTTAATAGCTTACTATACATATAGGACAAGGGCTACAGCCAATTTTTCCTCTAAAAATCGCCTCAAAATCATCTGAAACCCCGCTCCCATTGAACTGTCCCTAAAAATGAAAGGGGGACATTTGAATCGGGTCAAAAGGGGAGAATACGATTTTGCGCTGTCATCAGTGCTTACACCCTTGCCAAGCTTTGAAAAAACGTATCTCATCGAGATGTCGGCCTGAGCCATTGATTGAGCATTGCTCAAATGCGTTTTGGTGCACCGTGTGCGCCATAGTTTAGAGACAAATCATGAAAACCAAGTACCACGGCGAGACCGCTCATGGCGGCGCGAACAATGATCCCGATTACGGCCCTTGCCGACTTTTGCAGAAAGCATAGCGCTTGCCAGTCACTTTTCTAGCCGATGAGTCTGGCGGCGCCAATACCCTCCAGGTTTTCCACATCAATCTGAACTGCGCCAACCTTGAGCGAACCATTGCGTTCTGCGAACAGCTCGGATTTCGGATTGTTAACGACGGTTCACCGGTCGAAAGCCCTCCTTGACCGGCGTTGTTGAACTTACCGGAATTCTGCACCCGGGTCGTCTGCATTTAACCCGCGCGGCGTCGGCAAATATCACAACAGCGGGACAGCGGGGTTGCGCCGCATGGCGGATGGCGCGGCAATAAACCGCAACAGTGCTTGACGTTTGCACTGTGGGGTGGCTATCAAAAAACGTTATCATTTTTTATTGAATCACAGGAGACAAACATGAGTGTCATAAAACGGGTTGCCAGCATGGTTCTGCTGGCAGGTGCGGTCGCGCTGACGCAGGCCGCATTTGCGCAGCAAACGGTCAAAATCGGCGCCATCAATCCGTACAGCGGCCCGCTCGCGCTGTACGGCATTGAAGTGGGGCGCGCCATCGAGCTGGCAGTTGATCAGGCCAACGCTGCTGGCGGTTTGCTGGGCCGCAAGATTGAACTGGTGCGCGGCGATGCTGCCAACCCGCAGCAGGGCATCGCCACCGTCGAGCAGTTGGCCACCAAGGACAAGGTCGACCTGTTTGTTGGCACCTACGGCAGCGCCGTGTCCAACACCGCCAGCGATGCGGCGCAGCGCTACAACAAGCTGTACTGGGAAACCGTCTCGGTGGTCACGAACCTGACGGGGCGCGGCCTGCCGAACTTTGTTCGCAGCGGCCCTACCTCAGACCACTTCGCGGCCGCCGCAGTCGATACCGTGCGCAACCTGATCGCACCCAAGCTCAAGAAGGACATCAGGGACATGACGGTGTGGCTTGAGCATGAGGACTCGGCCTACGGCACCGAGAACGCCCAAGTGCAAAAACGCATATTTGAGGCAATGGGCGCAAAAGTCCTCGGCATCGGCGCCCACTCGTCCCGCTCGATTGACCTGACCGACGCGGTGCTGCGCGCCAAACTGGCCAATCCGGACGTGTGGATCCAGATCGGTTATGTCCCGGATGGCAATTTGTTGCTGCGCACCGCGCGTGACCAGGGCTTCAAGCCATCCGCCCGGCTTTGGGTGGGGACTGGGGACGCGCCCGAGAGCCTGGAATCGGTCGGCGCGCCTTCGCTGGAAGGCTTGCTGGTGATCACCTACACGCGCACCGACGTCGCCGAGAGCTTCGGCCCGGGGGCCAAGGGTTATCTCGACGCCTACCGTGCCAAGTTCAAGGCTGAGCCGATCGCGCTGCAAGGCATGGCCGCTTATGTCGGCACGCAGATTTTGTTCGAAGCGATCAAGACAGCGGGCAGCACCGATGCTGAGAAAGTGCGTGCCGCCGCCGCAAAAATGGACAAGCCTGTCGGCACCTATGCGACCGGATGGGGTATCAAGTTCGACAAGAATTTTCAGAACCTGCGTGCGTTCCCAACCACGGTCCAGTGGCAGTCGGGCAAGCCAGTAACGGTGTTTCCGAAAAATGCCGTCAGTCCAGGCATCACCTTGAAAAGCCTGGCGGGGAACTGAGTACGGCAGGCAGATTAATTTAATTCAAGCGCCAGCGCCGTCGCTTCGCCACCGCCAATGCACAGGGTCGCCACGCCTTTTTTAAGACCGCGCGCCTTCAAGGCATACATCAGCGTAACCATGATGCGCGCGCCGCTGGCGCCAATCGGGTGGCCCAGCGCACACGCGCCGCCATTCACATTGACGATGTCGTGGCTCAACTTGAGGTCATGCATCAGCGCCATGGGCACCACGGCAAACGCCTCGTTGACCTCCCACAAGTCTACATCCTTCACGGCCCAGCCCGCTTTGGCCAGCGCCTTGTTGACGGCACCCAGCGGCGCGGTGGCAAACCAGTTGGGCTCTTGCGCATGCATGGCGTGGCTGACGATTTTGGCCAGTGGATTGAGACCCAGCCTGGCGGCGGTTGAGGCGCGCATCATCACCATCGCGGCTGCGCCATCGTTGATGCTGGAGCTGCTGGCGGCGGTGATGGTGCCGTCTTGTCTGAAGGCGGGTTTGAGCGTGGGAATCTTGTCCAGCTTGATCTTGCCCGGCCCTTCGTCGATGGAGATGACCGTATCACCCGCGCGGCCCTTGACCGTGACCGGCGTGATCTCTGCCGAAAAAGATCCTGATTTAGTAGCTACTTGAGCACGCTGGACGCTGGCTACAGCAAAGTTATCCTGCTGCTCGCGGGTAAAGCAGTACTTGGCGGCGCAGTCTTCACCAAAGGTGCCCATGGAGCGGCCCGCCTCGTAAGCGTCTTCCAGGCCGTCGAGCATCATGTGGTCCATCACGCGGCCGTGGCCGATGCGGATGCCACTGCGGCCCTGAAGCAGCAGGTGCGGCGCATTGGTCATGCTCTCCATGCCGCCCGCCACCATCACCTCATGCGTGCCCGCCAGCAGCATGTCGTGCGCGAACATCGCCGCCTTCATGCCCGAGCCGCACATTTTGGACAGCGTCACCGCCCCCGCGCTGATGGGCAACCCGCCCTTGAGCGCCGCCTGCCGCGCCGGGGCCTGGCCCTGCCCCGCCATCAGGCAGTTGCCAAACAGCACCTCGCCCACCAACTCAGGCGCAACGCCAGAGCGCTCCATGGCGGCTTTGATGGCCGCGCCGCCCAGGTCATGGGCCGAGAGCGAGGCGAAGTCTCCTTGGAAAGCGCCCATGGGGGTGCGGGCTGCGCCTACGATGACGATTGAATCTGCGATTGGGGCGGACATGAATCTCTCCAGTGAATTGCGTTGTCGCTATTTTGCCGTGAAAAATTTTCGGCATGGCGTTAACCACAACGTCATCACCGACCCCATCGCATCCCTTGCGCAAGCAACTCAACATTATTCGCCACACAAGTATTTGGCATTTACTCGTCAAACGCATAACGTTGACTGGAGTCCTCTTGCACGGTTGCGGTGTTTGTCTCTTACGCAGCCAACGGCATCGTGCGCGTCAAATCACCCACGCCTGCCAGCAAGCCCGCCACAGAAATATCTTCGTCCAGCGCATCCCAATGCAGGCCTTTGGCGCTCAACTCAAACTGCTGGCGTTGCTCTGCGGTGGCATGAAGCAGGCGCGGAAACCAGGCCAAAGGCACGGCCAAGATGCGCCCGTCAGACAAGCTGACCCACATGCTGTCATCGTCGAAACGTACCGATTTAGGCGAAGTGTTCATTCCAAATCCTTTCGATAAATTCGGCGTTTTGCTCAATCACATCCGCAATTTCATGCAGTGATCTTGCATCCAACCCATCGTTCTCAGCCAATCGCACCATCGGACGTAGCCAGAACTTTGCCTCAGCACCGCCACCTCGCACATGGATGTGGATCGGCTCGCGCGGATTTTCCTCATTCGAGTAGAAAAAGAAACGAAATCCACGGTAGCGCAAGACGACAGGCATCGGCAAATTATGGCCCATCATCGAGATCGACGGCAAGGCTCGAC
>JANMVO010000235.1:0-6294 GCA_031392805.1 Rhodoferax sp.
GGCCGATCAACACACCCACGACAGGACGGACTGGCATTCTGGCGAAAGCGACGAAGCGCTTCTCAAGCGCCTGTTGCAGGAGCACAACCGCTGGACCGGCAGCAAGCGCGCGCGCGAGCTGCTCGACACTTGGGCCGAGTCGCGCCTGAAGTTTGTGAAAGTGTTTCCCAATGAGTACAAGCGGGCCTTGCTGGAGCGCAGGGAGCGCCGGCTGGAAGCTGCCACTGAAACAACGCGGGCGCAAGTAGAAAGTAACGTCAGTACCGTGGCAGCCCAGCAGGAAGCCGTGACGGCCAAATAAGGCCAGGCAGCCGCCGGCACCCACTTGAACCCGGTACACACATCGAGTCAAACGCTATTTTGTTAATAGCTTTTGACGCCCGTAATATGTGGGCAGCGGCATAGAATTCTTAAGAAATTGCACAGGATCTGATCATGGGAAAAATCACCGGCTTCATGGAATACGAGCGCATCGAAGAGGGCTACAAGCCCGTCGCTGAGCGCCTGAGAAACTACCAGGAAATTGTCAGAGGTCTGGACGACGCACAAGCCAGCAAGCAAGCCGCGCGCTGCATGGACTGCGGCATACCGTTTTGCCTCAGCGGTTGCCCGGTCAACAACATCATTCCCGATTTCAACGACATGGTGTTTCGCGCTGACTGGAAAAACGCGATTGAAACGCTGCACAGCACCAACAACTTTCCTGAGTTCACGGGCCGCATTTGCCCCGCACCTTGCGAGGCCGCTTGCACGCTGAACGTGAATGACAGCGCGGTGGGCATCAAATCAATTGAGCGCGCGATCATTGACCGCGCCTGGTCGGAAGGCTGGGTCAAACCGCAGTTGCCTCAGCATAAAACCGGCAAAAAGGTGGCGATTGTGGGTTCTGGCCCGGCGGGTATGGCGGCCGCGCAGCAACTGGCGCGCGTCGGCCACGACGTCACAGTGTTTGAGAAAAATGACCGTGTCGGTGGCCTGCTGCGTTACGGCATTCCTGATTTCAAGATGGAAAAATCGCACATCGACCTGCGGGTGGCCCAGATGGGGGAGGAAGGCGTCATTTTTCGCACCGGTGTGATGGTGGCAAGCCTGCCCGATGGCTCCAAGGTCACCAATTGGGCGAAGGAAACCATCACGCCAGCGCAACTGCAAAAAGACTTCGATGCGGTGGTGTTGACTGGCGGCGCAGAACAGTCGCGCGATCTGCCAGTGCCGGGCCGGGAACTGGACGGCATTCACTTTGCCATGGAGTTCCTGCCCCAACAAAACAAGGTCAACGCGGGGGACAAGCTCAGGAGCCAGGGGATTACGCAAATTCGCGCGGATGGAAAACACGTGATCGTGATTGGGGGGGGTGACACAGGAAGCGACTGCGTGGGCACCAGCAACCGTCACGGGGCCGCAAGCGTAACCCAATTTGAAGTCATGCCGCAGCCGCCCATTGAAGAAAACCGTCCCATGACATGGCCTTACTGGCCGATCAAATTACGTACCAGTTCCAGCCACGAAGAAGGTTGTGAGCGCGAATTTGCAATTTCTACCAAAGAATTCATGGGTAGCATCGCTGACGGCAAGCCGGGCAAGGGCGGCAAAGTCACTGGCTTGAAAACAGTTCAGGTCGAGTGGAAAGACGGCAAGCTGGTGGAAGTGCCTGGAACCGAGAAAACGCTCAAGGCCGACCTGGTGCTGCTGGCGATGGGCTTTGTCAGTCCGGTCGCGTCGGTGCTGGAAGCCTTTGGGGTGGACAAGGATGCGCGTGGCAATGCCAAGGCCAGCACCGATTTCACCGGCGGTTACGCCACCAGTGCTGCGGGCGTGTTCGCGGCCGGTGACATCCGGCGCGGCCAGAGCCTGGTGGTGTGGGCGATTCGCGAAGGGCGTCAGGCGGCGCGCTCAGTGGATGAGTTCCTGATGGGGTTTAGTGATTTGCCACGGTAGCAAGGACGCGACTTCCACATTCCCAAGAACAATCCCTTATCATCCAAAAGCTGGGCTCGACCGGCTTTTGTTTTTTTTATGGCCCAATCCAATCCCCAATCGCTCGTTGAATTGCGCAATCTCACCTTTGGATATGGTGAACGCGTGATTTTGGACGACATCTCGCTGTGCGTGCCACGTGGCAAAGTCACCGCGCTGATGGGCGCGTCGGGCGGCGGCAAAACCACCGTGCTGCGCCTGATTGGCGGGCAGTGCCGGGCGCAAAAGGGTGAGTTGCTGCTCAGCGCGGCCCTCAAGGAGGTCCTGGCTGCGGACGCGGACGGTAGCGAAGGCGTGGGAAAGCCCCAGGACATTGGACAGCTAGGCTTTGCAGAGCTGTATGCCGCGCGCCGTCGAATGGGCATGCTGTTTCAGTTCGGTGCCTTGTTCACCGATTTGAATGTTTTCGACAACGTGGCATTTCCGCTGCGTGAGCACACCGATTTGTCCGAGGCGTTGGTCCGCGATATTGTGCTGATGAAACTGGATGCGGTCGGCCTGCGCGGTGCACGGGATCTGCGCCCCAGTGAAATATCCGGTGGCATGGCGCGCCGGGTGGCGCTGGCACGCGCCATCGCGCTGGACCCCGAACTGATCATGTACGACGAGCCTTTTTCGGGGCTGGACCCGATCTCGCTGGGGACGGCAGCGCGACTGATTCGCCAGCTCAACGACGCCATGGGCCTGACCAGCATAGTCGTGTCGCATGATCTGGACGAGACCTTTGGCATTGCCGACCAGGTCATTATTTTGGCCAACGGCAAAATCGCAGCTCAGGGCACGCCCGACGAAGTGCGCAACAGCACCGATCCACTGGTGCACCAGTTTGTCAACGCTCTTCCCGACGGGCCAGTGCTATTCCACTATCCGGCTCCTGCCATTGACCAGGATTTTTCGGCTGGCACCGGCACTGGAGTAAAACAATGAGCTTCTACAAACCGTCAGATGTCGGGTTTGCCGTTCGCTCCAAGCTGGCTGACTTAGGCCGCAGTGCCAGGTTATTCGTGAAACTCGTGTTTTTGCTGGGCGCCGGCCTGAAGCGTTTTGGCCTGATCCGCGACCAGATTCATTTTCTGGGTAACTACTCGCTGGCCATCATCACGGTGTCGGGCCTGTTCGTGGGCTTTGTGCTGGGCTTGCAGGGTTATTACACCCTCCAACGCTACGGTTCGTCTGACGCGCTGGGCCTGCTGGTGGCTCTGGGTCTGGTGCGTGAGCTCGGGCCGGTTATCACGGCTTTGCTGTTTGCCGGGCGGGCCGGCACCTCGCTTACGGCGGAGATCGGTTTGATGAAGGCCGGGGAGCAATTGAGCGCCATGGAAATGATGGCCGTTGACCCTGTGCGCCGCATATTGGCACCCCGGTTTTGGGCCGGCGTGATTACCATGCCTTTACTGGCCGCAGTGTTTAGTGCCGTTGGCATTGTGGGAGGCTGGATTGTCGGGGTTTTGATGATCGGCGTAGATTCGGGTGCTTTCTGGAGCCAAATGCAAGGCGGAGTAGATGTCTGGCTTGACGTTGGCAATGGCGTGCTCAAGAGCGTGGTGTTCGGGTTCACCGTGACCTTCGTCGCCCTGGTGCAGGGCTTCGAGGCGCAGCCGACCCCCGAAGGCGTGTCACGCGCAACTACCCGCACCGTCGTGGTCGCTTCACTGGCAATATTGGGTCTGGACTTTATCCTGACCGCGTTGATGTTTAGTATTTGAATTATTGGGAATTTGTGGGACAGACCGCAGTTACGCGAAGCGAGCAAGCACTGTCCCCAACTGATACCGGAATGTTGGAAGTTAAATTTGTGGGACAGACCGCAGCCACACGACGTGGGCCAGCTCTGTCCTCAACCGTTTAAGAGGAAGTTTTATGCAGCGTTCATTTAACGATTTTTGGGTCGGCCTGTTTGTGATGATTGGTGCGGTGGCGCTCCTGTTTCTGGCGCTGCAATCGGCCAACCTGCTGTCTTTGAGCTTCCAGTCGAATTACAAAGTCACGGCCAAATTCGACAATATCGGCGGACTCAAGCCCAAAGCCGCAATCAAAAGTTCAGGCGTGGTAGTAGGGCGCGTTGAGTCCATCACATTTGACGACAAGTCTTTTCAGGCCCGCGTGACGCTGGCTATGGAAAATCGTTATGCTTTTCCCAAAGACAGCTCTCTTAAAATACTGACCAGTGGCTTGCTGGGAGAGCAGTACATCGGCATTGAGGCTGGTGCGGAAGCGAAAACGTTGGTGGCGGGTGACAGCATTTCCAGCACGCAGTCGGCCGTTGTACTGGAGAATCTGATCAGCCAGTTTTTGTATAGCAAGGCGGCGGACGGGAGTTCATCGCCAGCGCCTAAGGATAAAAAATGAGATTGAAAAAATGGGTGAATGAAATGGGTATGCCGGGTCAATCAGGCACGGGCAGCAGCAGCGCTGGTCTCGGGTCGCGCGCCGTCCTGGCGTCGCTGACGGTGGTTTTGTGTTTGACGGTAGCGGGATGTGCCAGCGGGCCAACTGCCAATCCACGCGATCCGTTTGAGTCCTTCAACCGCAGTGTTTTCGGGTTTAACGATGCTGTTGACCGCGCGGTTCTAAAGCCAGTTGCCATTGCGTATCGACAAATCACACCGGAACCCGTTCGTGCCGGTGTTGGCAACTTCTTCGCCAACCTGGAGGATTTTTGGTCGCTCGCCAACAGCGTGCTTCAGCTCAAAGGCCGTGCGGCTGTAGACAGCGTTCTGCGCGTCAGCGTCAACACCTTTCTGGGGCTGGGCGGCGTGATTGACTTGGCCGGCGCTATGGGCATTGAGCGGCATCCAGAAGACTTTGGGCAGACTTTGGGGCGTTGGGGTGTGGCTGCAGGCCCGTTTGTCGTGTTGCCGTTGCTTGGAAACTTCACCTTGCGGGACGCGGCAGCCTTGCCGGTTGACTTTAAAGGTGACATGGTCACTAACTTGAGCCATAGGCCAACACGCTTGTCCCTGAAGGCGGTCAATCTGATTGACTCACGGTCCGAGTTTCTGAATGCCAGTTCGGTGCTTGATGCTGCTGCGCTGGACAAATACACGTTCACGCGCGATGCCCATCTGCAACGCCGACGTAGCGCAGTTTATGACGGCAATCCACCAGACGAAGATGCAGATGCAGATGCAAAACCACCAGCAAAATAAATTTTTCTGGCAAGCCTTGAAGTTTGAAAACGCATCGTCACGGTCAGCGCAGTTGCCGTCTGGCGCGTTGCATGGCTCTGTTGGCCTCCCCGGCCTTTAAAGGATTTAAGATGAAGCGACGTTTTTTGAATCGCCTGGCCGCAACCCTTGTTTGCAGTATTTTTGCCCTGGTGACCCTGCCCGTGTTAGCAGTTGATGAGTCTGCTGACGCGTTGATCAAACGGGTGTCTACTGAAGTTCTCGACAGCATCAAGGGCGACAAAGCCATTCAGGCCGGCGATGTGTCTCGCCTTGTCGCACTGGTCGACGGCAAGATTATGCCCAATGTCAATTTTCAACGCATGACGGCGTCAGCGGTGGGCCCAGCCTGGCGACAGGCCACCCCGGAACAGCAAAAACGACTACAGGACGAGTTCAAGACGTTGCTTGTGCGCACTTACGCCGGCGCTTTGGCCGAGGTCAGTGAACAGGTCATCATAATGAAGCCATTGCGTGCTG
This sequence comes from Rhodoferax sp., assembly GCA_031392805.1. Taxonomy (GTDB): domain Bacteria; phylum Pseudomonadota; class Gammaproteobacteria; order Burkholderiales; family Burkholderiaceae_C; genus JANYCG01. Next base: position 5,625 of record JANMVO010000235.1, read on the forward strand.
CGGCTGATGACAAAGAGGTCATGGTCCGAACCGAAGTCAAAGGCCATGGCGATTCGATCCAGCTTGACTACCGCCTGGAAAAGACGCCTGGGCAGGGTGCTGGCTGGAAAATATACAACCTCAATGTTCTGGGAGTATGGTTGGTGGAAACCTACAGAAGCCAGTTTGCGCAGGAAATCAATGCCAAGGGCATTGACGGCCTGATCGCAACACTCACAGAACGCAATAAATTGAGTGCCAAAAAAAGCTGAGTATGTTCGTTTTGCCCGAAGTTTTAACCCAAACGCAAGCCAGTGCCTGTCTGCGCATGCTGGTGCAGGGCCTGAAATCCTGGACTGCGCCGACGGTGGTGGTTGACGCCACGGCGCTGCTCCGTTTTGACTCGGCGGCACTGGCCGTGTTGCTGGAACTCCGGCGTGAAAGTCTGGCCATCGGCAAGCGCTTCTCGGTGCACGGCTTGCCGCTGCGTTTGGGAAGTTTGGCTGCGGTGTACGGGATTTCTGAACTCTTGCCAACCATTTGAGGCGGTCCGTTTAAAATAGCGGAGTTTCATGCCCGCTATCTCCTTTCAGTCCGTCTCCAAAGCCTATGCTGCGCCGCGCGGGCCTAAAGGGTCCACGTTTCTTGCGCTGGACGGGGTCAGCCTCGACATCGAACAAGGTGAATTCTT
>JANMVO010000247.1:0-6095 GCA_031392805.1 Rhodoferax sp.
GCTTGCGCTCGATGCTGCAGGCGGGCGCCTGCTTGAGCGCTATCTCGAAAGGCGTGGCGAAGCAGGCGGCGGAACTGTTGCATTTGTCGACACCGCAGGCCAGGTGATTGCGGCCGAAGCGCTGCCCGGCCATTTGCGCGACTTGCGCCGCGTCGGCGTCAATGCCGAGTTCAATGGCACGCTGTGCCGCGGACTGCTGGCCGTGCGCGACAACGCGGCCAATGTTCATCCCATCCACATCGTGCGGCGTCCGCTGCCGGTGCCGGCCCTTTGAAAATGACACCCAGGAGACTTACACAATGCCCAACATCATGTTGCACGACGATGAAGCACGCCAGGCACTCGGGCGCGGGGTTGCCAAGATGGCACGCGCCGTGCGCGGCACCCTCGGCCCGCGCGGGATGAACGCCATCATCGACCGCCCCATCGGTACGCCCATCATTTCGCGCGACGGTGCCAGCATAGCGGCGGAAATCGAACTCGAGGACCCGTTCGAAAACATGGGCGCGCAGGTACTGCGTGAGGTCTCGAAGCAGACCAACTTGGTCGCAGGCGACGGCACGACCACGGCAACTGTGCTGGCCGACGCGCTGGTGCAGGACGGCCTGGCCTGCCTGGCCAAGGGAGCCAACCCGGTTGAACTGGTGGAGGGGCTTGAATTGGCGGTTGCCGAGGTTATTGCCGCGCTAAAACGCAGCGCCAAGCCCTTGAGCGGCGGGGATGAGCTGCGCGCGGTGGCGATGGTCGCCGCCAATGACGATCCGACTGGGAACCTGGTTGCTGAAGCGCTGGAGCGGGTCGGTGCGGATGGCATCGTTGACGTCGACTATGGCACCACCGTCGAGACCCGGCTTGAAATCGTCGAAGGCATGGCTTTCGACCGCGGTTACCTTTCGCACCACATGATTACCGAAGTGGAGAAGATGCTTGTGGTGCTCGACAACCCCTTCATCCTGATGACCGATATGCCTCTTCTGACGCAAGACGAGGTGGCTGCGGTTATCGCGTTGGTGGCTGGCTCAAAGCGGCCTTTGCTGGTCATTGCCGAAGAGGTTGCACCGGCCTGCGTAGTTAGCCTGCTGGCCTGGCGGGACAAGGGTGGCGCTACGGTGGCGGCGATCCATCCACCAGAATATGGACACTGGCGCAAGGCCGCACTCGAAGACCTCGCGATCCTCACTGGCGGGCGGGTGATCGCACGCGACCTTGGGGGCAGCATCGCCAAGGCGCAATTGCGCGATTTGGGCAGCGCGCGCCAGGTGCGCATCTCCTCGAACCAGACGGTGGTGACCGCAGGCAGCGGGGATCCGGCCATGGTCGCTGCCCGCCGCCAGCAAGTGACCCGCCAGTACGAACTTGCGCCCGAGAACATTGAGCGCGACAAAATCAGGGAGCGGCTGTCCAAGCTCTCCGGGGGCACCGCCATCCTGCTGGCCGGCGGGGCCACGCCGGTAGAACAAAAGCGCAGGCTGCACCTGATTGAGGACGCGATCAATGCGGCACGGGCTGCCATCGCGGAAGGCGTCGTTCCGGGCGGCGGGCTCGCTTTGCTGCGCGTTGCGAACGAGCTGGACGGCCTGATTTCGCGCACCGAGGGGCATGTTAAAGAGGGCGTCAAACTGCTGCAGCGCGCGTTGCACCAACCCTCTCACCACATCGCTGCCAACTGCGGGCTCGACCCCAAGGTGGTGATGCGCAAGGCGCTCGACGCCAAGCCAGGAGTCGGTCTGGATGCGCGCAGCGGCCGTTTTGTTGACCTCGCCTCCGCTGGCATCATCGATCCGGTTAAGGTGAGCTACAGCGCGGTACGCAACGCAGCGTCGGTGGCGGGGCTGATCCTGACCACGCAGACTTTGATCGCGAAAAAACCTGACCATTTCGATCCCACCGCTGGCCCTGCGCTTGGCGGCGGGGCCGAACTTTTGGGCCGACAGTGACTGTGCGCGCCAGCGCCGCAAGTGTTTTCATTAAAACGAGCGGACGGCGCTTCAGATACTTTGTGGGTTCGCTGGTCAACGTGGCAGGTCTTTTAATCTTGCTGGGCGAAGCCATGGAAAGGATGCCTTGATTCCATGTTCTGTAAGGCGGGGGTATGACAGGCCTTGAGCAAAGTGTTGACGTGCGTCTGCCCGGACGTTGGCGTGCGCTGCGTTTTTCCGGGCCGGCCGTCATCGTCAGTGTCGGTTACATGGACCCCGGCAACTGGGCTACAGATTTAGAGGGCGGCGCACGCTTTGGGTACCAGTTGCTGTGGGTGCTGCTGGCGTCCAATTTGATAGCAATGCTGTTACAGAGCCTGGCGGTTCGTCTGGGTGTCGCAGGGCGCATCGATCTGGCGCAAGCCTGCCGTGCCTACTACGCCAGGCCCGTGGCATTGGTATTGTGGCTGTTGTGTGAGGTGGCGATCATTGCCTGCGATCTGGCTGAACTGCTGGGCAGTGCGATTGCGCTGAACCTGCTGTTTGGCATTCCTCTCATCAGCGGCGTGCTGTTGACGGCTTTCGACGTCATGCTGATCCTTGTGCTGCAGCACTACGGCATTCGAAAGCTGGAGGCCGTGGTCGGCGCCCTGGTCTTGACCATCGGTAGCTGCATGGCGCTGAACATCTGGCTGGCGCAGCCGGACTGGCTTTTGGTCGCGGGCGGATTGGTGCCCCGGCTGGATGGCTCCAGCCTGTTCGTAGCCATTGGCATCCTCGGTGCCACGGTGATGCCGCACAACCTCTATCTGCATTCCTCCATGGTTCAAACGCGGCGCATTGAGACGCACGAGGCTGCGCAGCGTGAAGCAATTTCCTACAACTTGATTGACACGGCGCTGGCGCTGAATATTGCTTTTTTTATCAACGCCGCGATTTTGGTACTGGCGGCTTCGGCCTTTTTTGCCCATGGCACTGTAGTGACCGAATTGCGTCAGGCGCATGAGCTGTTGACCCCAGCGCTCGGCACCACGTTGGCCTCCACCGCCTTCGCGATTGCGCTGCTCGCGGCAGGGCAGAGCTCAACGATCACAGGCACGCTCGCCGGGCAGGTGGTGATGGAGGGTTTCGTGCACCTTCGCATGAGCCCGCTGGCGCGCCGGCTGTTGACTCGCTTGCTCGCCATCGTGCCTGCGGTGGCGGTGTTGATGTATGCCGGTGAGCAGGGGGTGCTACAGTTGTTGGTGACCAGCCAAGTCGTGTTGAGCCTACAGTTGCCGTTTGCGATTGTGCCACTGATTCGTTTCACCAGCTCTCCGCAGATTGTGGGCGCGTTTGCCAGCCCGCCCTGGATGCGATGGCTGGCTTATTGCGCCGCACTCTTGATTATTGGTTTGAATGGCTGGCTCGTGGCGCGCATGCTGCTGCTGCCGGGCAGCGACGCTGGCGTCCCCGGTCTGGTCGCGGGCCTGGCGGCGCTGCTTTGCAGCGCACTGCTGGCGTGGGTCGCCTTCGCACCACTGTCCTTGGCATCCTGGCCGGTTGCCACGAAAAAAATGACACCCATTGCGCAGACAGGCAACGGCGTATATGATGGTTTGCAAAAATCGTGATGACGGTTTGCGCCCGCTGCTTGACTGCCTGCATTGCAGGGTTCCAAAGAGGTCGACATGTTTTCCACAAACACACTGAAGCAGTCTTTGCCAGGTCGGGACGGTATTGGTCTACAGTCGGCCGGATTGGAGTTGCCCGTCGAACGGCAGGTGACAGAGGCTTGGGAGCGTTTCGTGACGGGTCTACCCCTGGAGGAAACTTCGGTCTCGAAGTTCGTGCTGTCGTCTTGGGAGCGTAGCCGCCGCCGTGGCGTCGCGCCGGGTGCACGCCTCGCCCCCATCAGTGTGTGCGGCGAAGCGCTGGAAAAACTAAGGTGGAATAACCACGAATTGATGCGGGCGGCACAGGGCTTGTTCCTGGCCACTTCCCATTTGCTGGAGCGTTCAGGCTCGATCATGCTGCTGACAGACCCGAACGGCGTGGTACTCCAGGTCGTTGGCGATATGCGCACGGTGGAGGCCGGCCAGGATGTTCATCTGGTGGTAGGAGGCAACTGGAATGAAGGTGTGGTCGGCACCAACGGGATTGGCACCACATTGGCGATGCGGTTGCCGACGCAGGTGCATGGGGCGGAACACTTCTGCGAGGGTATCAAGCGTTGGACTTGCGCCGCCGCGCCCGTATTTATGCCGGGCAGCGATCAGATTGTCGGCGTGGTCGATATTTCCGGCCCGCCCGCAACTTACCAGGCCAACAGCCTGGTGCTGGCAGTGGCTGCAGCGCGCCAGATTGAGGCCATGCTGGGCGAGCGCCTCAGTCGCGAACACAGCCAGTTGCTCGACGCCTGCTTGAAGATGGGCGTTCGTGGTGACTGCCTTGCCATGATTGTGCTGGACAGCAGTGCCCAGCTAATCCACATCAGCGGCAGTCTGCCCGGCATTTTGTTGCGGCTGGGCAGTCGCCTGCCCGGACTTGAGCCGGGTCGCCCGGTCGAGGAGTGGGCACGTCGCATGCCGCAGGGCCTGCGCCCTGAATGGCTGCATCCGGTGCTGGTCGAAGGGAGAACCATCGGCGCCTTGCTGCTGGTGCCCAAACGCGCACGCGGCATCGACGCGGAACGCCACACCGGTGGGTTGCCCGCCGCCCCCGCCCCCGCCGGACTTGGTTCTGACGCTGCGTTGGACAGTGATCTGAAACATCCTGGATTCGCCAGCCTCATCGGCGAGAGTCCCGCGCTGCAGACGGCCATCGCTCGGGCTCGCCAGCTCAGTGGGCGGAGGGTTGCGGTGTTGATTCAGGGGGAGACAGGTGTTGGCAAGGAGCTATTCGCGCGCGAGATCCATGGCGATGAAGCGCGCAACGGGCCCTTCATCCCTTTTAATTGCGGCGCCACGACCAGGGAACTGATCGCCAGTGAACTCTTCGGTCACGTCCGAGGCGCCTTTACTGGCGCCACCAACGAGGGGCGCCCCGGACGCTTCGAGCTGGCGCATGGTGGCACGTTGTGTCTGGATGAGATTGGCGAACTGCCGCTTGAACTGCAGCCGGTGCTTTTGCGCGTCTTGGAGGAGGGCGTGGTCTACCGTCTCGGTGAAGCAAAGCCACGCCGCGTCGATGTTCGCCTGCTGGCGATGACCAATCGCAACCTTCTCGAAGATGTCGAGGCCGGGCGCTTCCGGCGCGACCTCTACCACCGCGTCTGCGTGACACGCATCAGTGTGCCGCCTTTACGCGCGCGCGCGCACGATGTCGAACTGCTGATAGAGCATTTCAATCTCAGCCTGGCCGAGCGTCACCACACTGCCACCCGAACCTTTGGCCCCAAAGTGATGGCAATACTGTGCGCTTATCCGTGGCCCGGCAATGTGCGCGAGCTGCGCAACGTGGTTGAAGGCCTGCTGTTGTCGTCGACTGAGGACCATGTACGCGTCGACGAGTTGCCTGAGGAAATGCTTGTATTGATTGATGGTGCTGATGATGCGGTAGCGCTGGAACCTGTAACCAGCCTGGAAGACACCGAGCGACAGGCTATCGTCTCTGCGCTGGCCAGCGTACAGGGCAATCTGGCGCGGGCCGCACGCGCGCTCGGTGTGTCGCGCAGCACCCTGTACCGTAAGGTCGAGCACTATAAACTCACCTTCAGGACGTCTGGCTGACCTGCGCAAGGTCTTCTGCCTGCACCCGCGATAATGAAGGCTTCCCCGCGAAGCCTTTTGCATTTTCATGCCTTTCTTTTGTCCTCATGCTATTTCTAATCTCGCCCGCCAAATCCCAGAACTATGAAACCCCGGCGCTGCATCTGCCGCACACGCAGCCGCTATTCGTCAGACAGTCAACCCAGTTGATCAAGCTCCTGGTCAAAAAATCGCCCCGGCAAATATCAAAGCTGATGGATTTGAGCGATGACCTGTCAAACCTGAACGTGGCCCGCTACAAGGCCTGGTCGCCTGAATTCACCGTTGACAACGCCAAACAGGCGGCGCTCGCCTTTAATGGTGACGTTTATGGCGGGCTGGATGCGAAAACCCTCTCATCAGAAGACCTGGCGTGGGCGCAGGCACATGTTTGCATGTTGAGTGGCCTCTACGGCGTGCTGCGCCCCCTGGACCTGATGCAGCCTTA
>JANMVO010000263.1:0-6119 GCA_031392805.1 Rhodoferax sp.
TGTTGAGCCACCAGATGGCAGCGGCCGCGGCCAAACCCGCCGCCAACAGCACTGCCACCATAGAACGCATCAGAAAACGCCGCACAGCCTTGCCACCCCGGATAAATCGATGTTTGATGATAATTCACGTCATGAACATGAATGCCACTCCAGTCGCCCTCAACGGCGTCGCGCCTGTGCCCCACCTGGGCGTGATCCGGGTTGAGGGCGCTGACGCCGCCACATTCCTGCAAGGCCAGTTAACGCAGGATTTCCTTTTGCTGGGCGCCGCGCAGGCGCGCCTGGCGGCATTCTGCTCGGCCAAAGGGCGCATGCAGGCGAGTTTTGTTGGTTTCAGACGCGCCGCAGATCCTGTAGATTCAGAAGCAGACAGCCCCATCCTGCTGATTTGCAGCCGCGATATTCTTGGCCCCGCGCTAAAACGCCTGTCCATGTTTGTCATGCGCGCCAAAGCCAGGCTGGTGGATGCCAGCGACGACTATGTTTTGCACGGCCTGGCGGGAGAAACTCTTAAATCAATAGCTAAAGATGACCATTCCACTTGGGCCAGCTTGCAAATTGCTGCTGTAACTCTGGTATTTTTGTACCCGGCTGATGGCACGCCGCGGGCGCTGTGGCTGGCGCCAAAGGGCGAGCCAGCGCCGAGCGGCCCGGCCCTGAGTGCCGACCTGTGGCGCTGGGGCGAGGTGCGCAGCGGTGTTGCCACCATCACCGCGCCCATAGCGGACGCCTTTGTGCCCCAAATGCTGAACTATGAATCGGTGGGTGGCGTCAATTTCAAAAAAGGCTGCTACCCCGGCCAGGAGGTGGTGGCACGCAGCCAGTTCAGGGGCACATTGAAACGCCGGGCCTATCTGGTGCATTCCGATGCATCCATGGCCGCAGGAGACGCGGTGTTTGGGCCGGCCGACGTCGAACAGGCCTGCGGCACCGTGGCCCAAGCCGCCGCCTCGCCGCAGGGCGGGTTTGATGCCATCGTGTCGATGCAGGTCGCGGCCGCGCAGGCGGGTAGTTTGACGCTGGGCACGGCGACTGGGGCGCGCGCGGAACTGCTGGCACTGCCCTACCCCCTGTTGGACGACATCTAGAGCCAAACCGAAACCCAATTAATGGCCTTCATGCGAGCGTCAGCGGCTCAGGCAGGGGCTTGAACATCTCGATATGGTCAATGCCGGCTTCTTCAAACGGCTCGCCACGGCGCATGAAACCAAGGCGGCTGTAAAAGCCCTCGGCGCTGCGCTGGGCGTGCAGGCTCGCCTCGTGGTCGCCGCGCTGTGCAGCGGCCTGCATGAGTGCCTGCAAAATGTCACGGCCCAGGCTGCCACCGCGCAGCACACGGGTCACCGCCATGCGGCCAATGCGGGCAATGCCGGGCTGGCCAGGCGCGTGCTGCAACAGGCGCCCAGTGGCCACGGGCTGGCCCAGGCGGTTGATGGCCAGCGCATGAACGGCACCTGCATCTGCATCGTCCCATTCCATCTCCTGGGGAATTCGCTGCTCTTGGACAAACACCTCGGTGCGCACCTGCTGCGCGCCTGCGCTCAACGCATGCCAAGTGCCCACTTGGATGTCCACCATCGCCTCACCCGCCTCAAAGCCCATGAACATTCCGCGCAGGGCAGCAGGCACTGGCTTCGATTTTTGGGTGGCGGGGTCGGCAAATACATAGAGCAATTCGCCGCTGATCAGCAGCTCGTCGCCGCGAAAAATGCTGCCCGCAAATACCACCGATGAATTGCCAACGCGCGAGCACTTCAGGCCAACATCAACCCTGTCGTCGTAGCGGGCCGAGGCGTGGTACTCCACACTGGCGTGTTTGACGAACATGTCGCCCTCCAGCAGTTGCATGGCCGATTCATAGGGCAGCATCAGCGCGCGCCAGTAGTCGGCCATGGCGGTGTCCAAATACATCAGGTAGTGTCCGTTGAAGACGATCTTCTGCATGTCCACCTCGACCCAGCGCACGCGCAGGCGATGGAAAAAGCGGTAGTCCTGGCGCGTCATGCCAGTTTTGGAGGGTCGAGTGGTCATGGGCAGAAAGCGATTTGAATAAATAGGGTTACGATCATCATCATCATCGTACAACGCAGTTGAACCTTGACCACCACAGCGCAAGCACACAGCGCCACCACCACCGCACAACCACCAGAGAGACCGCAGCATGGCATTTATCTACTACGTGACCCAAATCCAGTTTGACTTCGGCGCCATCAAGCTGCTGAAGGGCGAATGCGAGCGCGTGGGCATCACCCGCCCGCTGATCGTCACCGATGCGGGTGTCAAAGCCGCTGGCGTTTTGCAAAAGGCGCTGGACGCCTTGGCGGGCATGCCGGTCTCAGTCTTCGACCAGACGCCCTCGAACCCGACCGAAGCCGCTGTGCGCGCAGGTGTGGCGGCTTACAAAGCCGGTGCCTGCGACGGCTTGATTGCCGTGGGGGGCGGCTCGGCGATTGACTGCGCCAAGGGTGTCGCGATTGCGGCTACGCACCAAGGGCCGCTCACCACTTATGCCACCATTGAAGGCGGCGCAAGCCTGATCACCGACCAATGCGTGCCGCTGATTGCCGTGCCGACCACCAGCGGCACCGGCAGCGAGGTGGCGCGCGGTGCCCTGATCATCGTTGACGACCACCGCAAGCTGGGTTTTCACTCCTGGCATCTGGTGCCCAAAACCGCCATTTGCGACCCCGAGCTCACCCTGGGCTTGCCCGCCAGGTTGACCGCTGCCACCGGCATGGACGCAGTCACCCATTGCATGGAAACCTTTATGGCACCGGCTTTCAACCCGCCCGCCGATGGCATCGCGCTGGACGGGCTGGAGCGCGCCTGGGCGTTTATCGAGCGTGCCACCAACGATGGCAGCGACCGCGAAGCCCGCTTTAACTTGATGAGCGCGTCCATGCAGGGCGCCATGGCGTTTCAAAAAGGCCTGGGTTGCGTGCATTCGCTCAGCCACAGCCTGGGCGGTGTGGACCCGCGACTGCACCACGGCACGTTAAACGCGATGTTTTTGCCCGCTGTGGTGCGCTACAACTCAAGCGCCGAGTCAATTCAAAAAGAAAAACGGCTGCAACGCATGGCCCACGCCATGGGCTTGAAATCCGCCACCGACATTGCCGAGGCCATCACCGACATGAACGCCCGCTTGGGCCTGCCCACGGGCCTCGGCGCGATGGGCGTGCAGCACGGGCAGTTTGACAAAATCATCACCGGCGCGCTGGCTGACCATTGCCACAAGACCAACCCGCGCATTGCCACGCCAGAGGAATACCGGGCGATGCTGGAGCAGGCGCTTTGATTGTGATTATTTAATTGCGATTAAATATCGCTATATGTTTAGTAGCTAACTATGCATATAGGACGAGGGCTAGAGGCCTATTTAATCAATAAAACTGATCAAAATCGCCCTTGACCCGCAAAAAGGAATGAACGCCAATGTCAACAAACACCCCACCTGAAAATGGTCAGCCTATGCGCGCCACCACGCGTCCATGCTATGGCCTTGCCGCCGCAAATCGGGGCGAACGCCTGTTTCCATGGGCCTTCGAGCGCCGGGCATTGCGGGGCGACGACATTGCCGTGAAGATTCAGTTCTGCGGCGTCTGCCACAGCGATCTGCATGGCATTCGCGGCTCGGGGCCTTTTCCATTGGTGCCGGGTCACGAGATCGTGGGCGAGGTCATGGCCATCGGCGCAAGCGTCACCAATTTCAAAATTGGCGACCCAGTGGTGCTTGGCACCATCGTCGATTCCTGCCGCCAATGTGAGCCTTGCAAAAGCCATCTGGAGCAGTATTGCCGCAAATACCCGACCCTCACCTATGGCGGCACAGACCGGGTTGACGGCAGCATCACGCGCGGCGGCTACTCAAACGAATACGTTGTCGATTCCCGGTTTGCCTACCACCTGCCCGCCGGTTTAAAGCCCGCCAGCGTCGCACCGCTGCTGTGTGCGGGGGTCACGACCTACTCACCCTTGCGCCACTGGGGCGTGGGGCCGGGCATGACGGTTGGCGTGGTGGCCTTGGGCGGCCTGGGCCACATGGCGGTGAAATTTGCGCACGCGCTGGGGGCCCATGTGGTGCTGTTCACCACGTCTGAAGAAAAGATGGCCGATGCCTTGGCGCTGGGGGCGGATGAGGCGGTTTTGTCCACAGACGCCGCGCAAATGGCAGCCCAGGCCTGGCGCTGCGATTTCATCCTCGACACCGTGTCAGAGCGGCACCTGCTTGACCCCTATTTGCGCGCGCTCAAGCTCAACGGCACGCTATGCTGTCTTGGCATTCCTGCAAGCATGGACTTCACACCCGTTGTTTTGACCCTCGGGCGCAGGCGGTTGGCCAGTTCAGGCGTGGCGGGCACCGCAGAGACCCAGGAGATGCTGGATTTTTGCAGCCAGCACGGCATCGCAGCCGATGTCGAAGTCATCGGGGCCGCCGACATCAACGAAGGCTTTGAGCGGCTTGAACGCGGCGACGTGCGCTATCGCCTCGTGATTGACATGACGACGCTGGAGGTGCCTGCCGGGGTTGCTGCCTGAGCCTGAACCGGGTCCCGAACAAGGTCAGGCGTGCTTGCTGCGCACGCGGTCAAAATTGAAATCGTTTCAGGCATTGAATAGCCATCCAGCAGCCTGTTGGACTTGGACGGGATCAACATGGATCGAGCCGTCCCCATTGAGGTTCGTCAGATCAAGAATCTCAACAACATCGCCCGGAAGGAGCATCGGGCAGTCAAACGAATCACCAAAACGAGACTGGGCTTGAAAACCTTCCGCACGGCCAGCGCGTTCTTGCCGGGCATTGAATTGATGCACATGATTTGCAAAGGTCAACTCTTGCTGGAAGGCAGCATCGAGCTTTCTTTTGCCGACCAGTCTTATGCATTGGCAGGGCAAATCCGTCCAGTTTGAGGGACTGGCTCTCTCCCCCGCCAAAATGCCAAGTAATGGCACCAGACTGGCACCATCCTGATTTGCATTTAATAAGCTATATTATAAGTAGCAAACTATTCAATGGTGCCGAGACCGGAACCCCATATTGGTCTGTAACCCGCATGAATGCTGGTTTTGTATAAAAAAAAATTAAAAGTACCGTCAAAAGTACCGTCATTTATCGAAGCGTGTCTGTTTTGACACAACCCCACTCGAAACTGCTGCCACGGTAAAACTGACAAAACCTACTTCTTTTCCGAAAAGTCTTTTTCCGAACGTGGCAACAACGGCAAGAGCCCTATCCCCTCCCAGTTGTCCAGTATCGGCGTGTAGCACGACAGGACCGGCGGATTTTGGCCGTCCAGCGGTGATTCTTGGGGCGAGTTGGTCGGCAAGTCCTTGCGGGCTTGCTGCCTCTCCTTGGCTTCCCGCATTGCCTTGTTGGCCATCAGCCTGGCTGCGATTTCGATGGCTTGCTTCGATGGCTGTCTTAAGGGCATCACGGGTTTCTCCACAGGCTTGCTCCTTGATAGTGTCAACGTCAATTCCTTGACTTTCGGCCAACGCAATCAAAGCGTTACCTTCTTTTTTTCGGGTCAGTAACTTCCGCGTGTCTGTTCTATCAATGTCTGATGGGTCAAAGTATTTAGGAAACGACAGAACATCCGAGTCCTGATTTTGCATTGCTGGCATTCCAGGCACAGCCGCCTATTGTCTGATTCCCGATCCCGGCCCACCAGTGTTTCGGCGTCATCCGGCATCAGCCGCTTGTCAGTGAACACTGCCAGCCGTGCCGTAGAGGTATCTGCGCCACAGCGCACCGACCAACACTTGCGAAGCACTGGCGATGTAACTCCCCAGCACCTGTGCGGGGCGCAGCAGCGCCGCGCGCACTGACTGACACGACAGCGGCGGCAAAACGAAAGCGGTGATGCTGGGTGGACTGGCCCACAGCGCGCAGAGCAGTTCAATCAAAAAAACAGGCCGACCAGCATGACCGCGCTGCTGGCCGAAGCCACGCGACAGCCTCGTGGTGCCTGGCCATTGAGGTACTCCGCATTGGCCACTGACCAAAGCTACAGAGTCTCGAAAATGGAAAGCGGTGATGTTGGGTGCGTTGCCACCAACGCGCAGCGCCATTCAGCCAGCGGCGCATCCGGCATGACCGCGCTGGTGGAGGTCACTGA
>JANMVO010000280.1:0-4330 GCA_031392805.1 Rhodoferax sp.
AGCTGCGGAATGCGGCTGGCCGCCTCAAACGTCTGGGTCTGCGGAAAATTAAAGCCCTGCGGGTCTTTCCACGGCCCCCCGACCAAGTAGCTCAGCATTTGCACCGCCACGTAGACCAGCATCAGGCTGACCAGGATTTCACTGGCGTTGAAGCGGTCGCGCAGCAGCGCCGTCAACGCCGCCCACAACATGCCGCCGAGTGTGCCCGCCAGAATGACCGGCACGACGATCCAGCCACCGGTGGCCTTGTCCGCCAGCAGTGCGACTCCGCCCGCAAAAATCGCTCCCATGATGTACTGCCCTTCGGCTCCAATATTCCAGACGTTGGAGCGAAAGCACACCGCCAAGCCGAGGGCGATGATCAGCAGCGGCGTGGCTTTGACCAGCAGCTCACCCAGCGCATAGCCGCTCTTGACCGGCAGCCAGAAAAACATTTCCAGCCCTTTAAGCGGGTCCTTACCCAGGGCAACGAACATGACGACACCGATGATCACCGTGATGAGCAGGGCCAACAGCGGTGAGCCGTAGCGCCAGAACCGGGAAGGCTCGGCGCGGGCGTCCAGCTTCACAGTGAAGTCAAGCAACATGCGAATCCGCAAGGTATGCCATTCGCCCTGAGCCCGTCGCTGTGGCTGTGGCTGTGGCTGTGGTTGTGGTTGTGGCGGTATCCCACAGGCCGCTCATCCATTCGCCAATCCTTTCAACCGTCGCCTCGGCAATTGGCACCGGCGGGCTAAGGTGCCCCCGAGCGATAACATGCAGGCGATCACACACCTCAAACAACTCATCAAGCTCCTCGCTGAGCACCAGCACAGCACAACCCGCATCGCGCAGCGCGAGGATGGCGCCGCGAATTTGCGCCGCAGCGCCCACGTCAACACCCCAAGTCGGCTGCGAAACAAGCAGCAGCTTGGGGCGGGCATCAATCTCGCGGCCGACAATGAATTTCTGCAGGTTGCCACCCGAGAGTGACTTGGCCGCAGCGTTCGGCCCGCTTGCCTTGACGTTGAATCGCTGGATAATGTCTGCGGCCTGAGCCTGGAGCTTGCGCAGATTGATCCAGCCACCCGCAAACCCCGGATGCGAGACCGCTTCATTGCGCGTGAGCAGCAGGTTGTGGGCCAGGCTCAGCGTCGGCACGGCACCACGCCCCAGGCGCTCCTCGGGCACAAAATGCAGGCCCAGTGCGCGCCGCGCGCCCGGGTGCAGGCTTGACACATCGGTTTCACCCATCCGCACCGAGTTTGCGGGCGCGCGAACGTCTTCGCCGGAGAGCGCCAGCAGCAGTTCTTTCTGCCCGTTGCCCGACACCCCAGCGATGCCGACCACCTCGCCCGCGCGCACCTCCAGCGTGATGCCTTCCAGGTCAACCCCGAACTGGTCTGCGCGCGGTAGCGTGAGGCCCTGCACGCACAACACCGCAGCACCGGCGTTGCGCGCGCGATGCACCAGCGGCGGCGGCTCGGCACCAATCATCAGGCGCGACAGCGATGCATTGGTCTCCTGCGCCGGATTGCACACCCCCGTCACCTTGCCGGCACGCAGCACGGTGCAGGCGGTACACAGTGCGCGGATCTCATGCAGCTTGTGGCTGATGTACAAAATACTGCAACCCTCAGACGCAAGTTTTTTCAGCACCACAAACAGCATCTGCACCGCCTGCGGCGTGAGCACCGAAGTCGGCTCGTCCAGTATCAGCAACTGCGGGCGGGTCAAAAGCGCCCGGATGATTTCCACGCGCTGCATCTCTCCCACACTCAAGGTGTGTACCGGCCGGGCCGGGTCAATGTCCAAACCATACTCAGCGGCCTTGGCAGCAACCGAACGCGTGACCTGAGCCAGACTCAAGCCTTTGTCCAGACCGAGCCAGACGTTCTCGGCTACCGTGATGGTGTCAAACAGGCTGAAATGCTGAAACACCATGCTTAGCCCCAAGGCACGCGCTTCCTGCGGGTTGCGAATATGCACGGCGCGGCCATTCAACTTCACTGTGCCCTGGTCCGGCTGCACGGCACCGTAGATGATCTTCATCAGCGTTGACTTGCCGGCCCCGTTCTCGCCCAGCACAGCGTGCATTTCTCCGGGCATGACGGTCAGCGACACATCGCTGTTGGCCACCACGGCGGGGTAGCGTTTTGTGATGCCTGAAAGCTCCAGCCTGGGAGGGGCATTATTTCGGTTTACGCCGTCACTCATGCTGATTTTTCTTGGATTTTATGAAAAATAGGCTGCTAGCCCCCGTATTTATTAGGCCACTAGCAATTATTTTCGTATCACTTACAGGATTCAAGGGAACCAGGCTTTCATGGCCGACCCCAGCCTGCCCAGAGGGTTGGCGGCTTGGGAACAGTTGCGTTCGGCCAATTCGGTCTATAACCGTCTATAACCCTCTGTAACCTACTTCTAACAGGCTACAGCCCGTGGCGTCAGGGGGCTTCTGTGTGCTGCCCCAAACGTTGAGATTACCGCCCTTGAAATCAAAACCAATTCACTTTATCAGGCGCGGCGAACTGGTGTCGCTGCTCAATGTACCACCCACCCGCACGCTGCTTCAGGTGCTGCGCGAGGATCTGAACTGCACGGGCACTAAAGAGGGATGCAGCGAAGGAGACTGTGGGGCCTGCACCGTGGTGCTGGGCAAACTGGCCCCGGTGCCGGCCGGCCTGGCAGGTTCACCCGGCTTGGCCGGCTCACATGAATCACGCGACCCAGCGGCGCGCGGGTGCATCGAATACATCACGGTCAACAGCTGCATCCGCCTGGCCCACTCTATCGACGGCATGGCGTTGTGGACGGTGGACGACCTGGCTTCACAAGACGGCAGTCTGCACCCAGCGCAGCAAGCCATGGTGGCGTGCCACGGCTCCCAATGCGGCTTTTGCACACCGGGTTTTGTCATGAGCCTGTTTGGCATCTACCAGAACCGCGTGTGCCGGGGCGCGCCAGTGTCGCGCGAGCTGGCGTTGGAAGATTTGTCGGGCAACCTGTGCCGCTGCACCGGCTACCGGCCTATTCTGGCGGCTGCCCAGGCAATGGGCCAATGGCCACTGGTGCAAACAGATGAAAATACATTGCTATTACAATTAAAGCATATTAATGATACAGGACAAGGGCTACAGGCTTATTGTTCGTATATGTTGCCGGAAAATCTGTCGGCGCTGCTGTCAGCCAGAGCCCGCCACCCCCAGGCCCAGATGGTGGCGGGCTGCACCGATGTAGGCTTGTGGATCAACAAGCTGCACATGGATTTTGCCCAGGTGCTGGACGTGACCCAGGTGCGTGAGCTAAAACGTCTGGAGAAGTACCGCCATCACATCGCCATTGGCGCGGCGGTGTCGCTTGCGGACGCATTTGCTGCGCTGGTGCAGGACCGTCCGCAGCTCCATGCCTTTGCCACCCGTTTCGCGGGCTTGTCTGTGCGCAACTCGGGCACGCTGGGCGGCAATGTCGCCAACGGCTCGCCGATTGGCGACAGCATGCCCCTGCTGATTGCGCTTGGGGCCAACCTGGTGTTGATGAGTGAAAGGCAAGGCAAGGTGACGTACCGCGAGATGCCGCTGGAGGACTTCTACACTGGCTACCGCAAAAATGTTTTAGCCACAGACGAAGTGCTGGCCTGGATCAAGGTGCCCAAAGCAAACCAGGGTGAGTTGACGCGCGTCTACAAAATATCCAAGCGCTTTGAAGATGACATTTCTGCAATTTGTTTGGGACTGACGCTGCACATTGAAAACGCTGTAGTGATCAGCGCGTCCATCGGCGTCGGGGGCGTTGCGGCCACACCGATGCGCGCGGTCAAAACGCAGGCCGCGCTGGCAGGGCAGCCGTGGACACTGCGCACGGTAGAGCTTGCGATGGCCATACTGCGCGGGGAATTTGCTCCTATTTCTGACCTGCGGGCATCCAGCAGCTACCGCACGCAGGTGCTGGGCAATTTGCTCAAGCGCTTCTGGCTGGAGAGCTTGGGCATGCGACAGATCAATCTGGAAAGCTTCAATGTGGAAAGCTTGGGCGTGGAAGGCTTGGATGCGACAGGCCTTGATTTCGAAGGAGCCGCTGCATGAACGCTCCTGATATTCTCCCCGTTCGCTCTGAGCTTGTTGAAGGCGGAACCTCAAAAAACCCTGCCCGGACGGTCAGCGGCACCTCCAGGATCCACGAAAGCGCAGTCGCCCACGTGGCTGGCGCCGCCACGTATGTCGATGACATTGCCGAGGTCAAAGGCACCCTGTATGCGGCACCGGTGATGTCCCATGTGGCCCACGGCAAGCTGCTGGGCGTGGACACCCGTGAGGCCATGGCCATGCCCGGCGTGCGTGCCGTGATTCTG
>JANMVO010000295.1:0-2324 GCA_031392805.1 Rhodoferax sp.
GAACCGGTTGCCGGCCCCACATGGGCGCTTTGGAGCGCTCGATAAGGGAGGCTTTAGATCGAGCCGAAGACGGGTGCGCGCGCAGCCACAAGGGCTTCAGCGTGCACCTCGGCGGCTGGGCGGGCGCTGACAAACGCTGGCGCTCGCAGCGTGATTCCGTCTGAGGATGGAATAATTTGGCCAGACTTGGCGGCTTTGATGTACTCGGCCTGCACTTGCGCACGGGTCGTGGTGCTGGTCAAGGCGGGGGCAAACAGCAAATCGCCGTCGGTATTTCTGGCCGTGCTGGTGGCGGCAAAGCTGCTGGTGGCGCCCAGAGTGGCCACAGCCAGAACAACGCTGGACAATGTGGATACGGTGGTTTTTGCAAATTTGGTTGTCATGATGAGTTCTTTCAAAAAGTTAAAACAATTCCGGGCAGGGCGGACTTCATCAATCTCGTCTTGTCCAGTTTCGGCGACTCGCTGCTATGGCTGCGGTTCGTCGATGGATGAACTTTAAGCGGTCACGAATCAACTAAAAACTACTCAGTCTACAATTGTTCATTGCAGTAAATGCAACAATAAGACACTTGCAATTTTATTTGCCCAAGCATGGACCGTCTTTTATCAATGCGCGTGTTTCAGCAAGTCATCGACCAAGGTGGCTTTGCGGCAGCGGCACGGGCGCTGGACATGTCGCCGGCAACGGTCACGCGTCTGGTGACCGACCTGGAACAGCATTTGGGCGCACGCCTGATTCAGCGCACCACGCGCAAGCTGTCGCTCACCGAAGCCGGCACTTTGTACCTGCTCAGAGTGCGCAACATCATGCATGAGATTGAGGACGCAGAAGCCTCTGCCGCAGACAACACGCACGAGCTTAAAGGCACATTGCACCTGGTGGCAACGCCGGCCATCGCCACCTTGCTGCTGGCCCCGGGGTTGATAAGGTGGCGCACACGGCACCCCAAGGTGGCCATCGACCTGGCGATTGACCTCGCGCCCGAACGCCACGTTGACGAGTACGACGCCACTTTCATGGTGATGAATGAGGGCTACGACGCCAACATAGTGGCGCGCCCATTGGTCGCCACCGAATGGGTGCTGTGCGCCGCGCCAGACTACCTGAAGCGCATTGGTGCGCCTCAGCGTCCGCAAGACTTGCAGGGCCACGATTTCGTGCGCTACACGCAGCATCACGCCACCACGTCGGCTTCGGGACGGGTGCGCCTGCAACCCGCCACGGGCAGCGGTGAAACAGTGGAGGTGGACATGAACCCGGTGCTGCACACGCCGAGCATGGACGTGCTGATGCGCGCGGCCGCAGACGGCGTGGGCTTTGGCGTGTTCTCGAAGCTGCTGGCCATGCGCTACCTGGCGGAAGGCAGCCTGGTGCATGTCTTGCCTGAATGGATTTTGGGGCGCTTTTCGATCTATGTGGCATTGCCCTCGCGCAAGCTGATACCGGTGCGAACACGTGCCTTTCTGGACTTTGTGAACGAACTGGTGGGGGATGTCAGGCGCGCGCAGTCAGGGCCGCAGCGCGTTCCCGGCGCCCCTGGTGCCACTGGCGCCCGTGGCATCGCTGGCACCGCTGGTTAAGGGGCCTAGCGCCACGCGCTCGCCCATCCAGCGTCCCAGGTCCAGCCACATCTCGCGCATCTCGGCATCAAGCGGGGTGCGCATGGCGCTGGGCAGCTCGATGGTGACCACCGGCATGCCGTTGTGAACGCCCCCGTAATTGCCCAGCGAGCCGGGGTAGATGCCCACCTGGTCCAGGTACAGGCGGCCCAAGCGGGTGGGCGGCGTGCTCGGGCCATCAAAATCAAGCAGGCCGTAGGGCGCATGGATGCTGACGATGACATGCGGCTTGAAGCGCTGCATTTCTCTGTGCAAAAACCGTGACTCGGGCTCGCTGAGTGGCGCTTTGCCGGGCCAGCGGCGCGGGTCTTTGCGGGTGCGCTGTTCCCAGTACACCGGGGCATCGCGCGCCCAGTTGGGCGTGGGGAAATTGCGGTTCAGGTCAACCCCGTTGGCATTGGCGCGGGTGGCCGGCTGGGCCAGCAGGCCATCCGGGTTCAGCGCTGGCACAAAGCGCCAGCGCGTGTTGCCGGGGGCGGCCTGGGCCAGGCCAATCCAGTACAGGGCCAGCGACGCAGACGACAATTCATCGCCGTGCATGCCGCCCACCACCAGCACGCGCAGGGGCGCTTGCTGCGGCCCCACATCGCGCACGTAGATGGGAAGCCCGTTCACGCTCTTGGCGCTGCTGGCGCGCAATTGCGCAGCAGTGCACATGGCCCGCTTCACGTTCGGAAGTATCTGGGAAAAGTCATCACAAAT
>JANMVO010000297.1:0-3539 GCA_031392805.1 Rhodoferax sp.
CAACTGACGCCGCAAGAGTTTGAAATCATGAAAAACCACACTACGCTGGGTCGCGACGCGATTGAACAGGCGGAGCACGCGCTGGGCAAGCCGCTGGCAATTCTTCGCGTGGCCAAAGAAATGGTGATGTCGCACCAGGAAAAATGGGATGGCAGTGGCTATCCCCAAGGCCTGGCCGGCGACGCCATCCCCCTGTCGGCGCGGCTGATGGCCGTGGCCAACGTTTATGACGCCCTGGTCAGCGAGCGCATCTACAAACGGGCCGTGCCGCATGACCAGGCGGTTGGCATCATATTTCAAGGCCGGGGCTCCCATTTCGACCCTGACTTGGTGGACGCCTTCATTGAAATCCAGTTTGAAATTCAGGCCATTGCGCAACGCTTTGCCGACACGGAAAGCGCCATGCAGAAAAAGATCGAATACATGGCGAATGCCATCGCCGAAAACCCTTGACATTGGCGGCTCAAGCGAAAGCGGGTACGCCCATCCTTAAAGCGCCCATAAGTGCGTTATCAAGCGCATCATTACATTTGCTACTATATAAATAGCTGACTCTCCATGTATTACGAGGGTCAGATGGCAATTTGACTCCTTTTTTTTCTGGTTGTGGCAGCTTTTTCAGAAACCGCTGCCTTTGCGCTGCGCCGTCTCGAAGCTCAAGCTTCATTCAGTGTTTACTCAACCGCAGTCCCATGCGGATTCAGGCGGCTTTGGGCGTGCGTCAGCACTTTCAGTGCGGCAAACGCTTTTTCACGGGCAAATTGCCGCAAGCGCGCATCTGCAATTCAGTCATATCCCACTACGTTCACGCCACTCCCTTATGTCGGTCGCGAGCATCACCCCGTCGGCTGGCGTGGGGGTCACACTGAGGCGACGGCCTTGCCAGAAGGTGACACGCGGGTGCAAAACCATGGCGCATCGCCCGACCGCTAGCCGTCAAGCGCCAGCCGCCTGAGGCGTGTTTACAACGCAGGGTCAGTAGGTAACGGTCACAGTATGCGGAGTCGCTTGCGAGCCAATGCAGGAGGCGCTGACACAGGTACCCGCCTGATCAGCCGCAGCCGTGGCTGTCACGGTGTAGTTTTGCTGTGCGCCGGTACCGGTGCCGCCAAGGCCGCTGAGCGCCACAGAGTAATTCACACCAGCGGCCACGTCGCTGGTGCGGTCCAGTGCCAACGTGTAGGCCAATGCACCGGAACAGGTAACACCGAATGTCGTGTTGGCGGTCACCGCAGCCGCTGAAAACGCGGTGTAAGCCAAGGCGATATTGGGTATTGTGGTCATGCTGCATATGGCTGCGGTGTTGATAGAAACCGAAAACGTGCCGCTCACCCTGGCTGTAGCTACCGCACCTGCCTGGAGATACACCGTCATGTTCAGGGTATCCGTGTAGATGCCAAGAGGCACAGATTGCCCCGCCGGAATACAGACCCAATAGTTGACAGTGGCTGAATTGACCGAGTTTCCACTTAATATGAGCCGGAAGGCAATGCGGTCAGCTTGCGCAGTCGTGCCCCAGAGTGGGCTACAGCTGGCAGCCTGATAGGTATCGTAATTTATGCTGGAAACCAACTTGGCCTGATTGGGATTCAAGCCACCCGAGTTCAACCCGTTGTCAACACCAACGGTATAGTCATAGGGGACATTATTCGGGTCACCCGCACTTCGCACGCATGCTACCGTAAAGCTGTTCTGTACCGTGGTGGCACCACCTGAATAACCTGTCGAGACCGCAGGCAAGGCCGTGATTGTGCAAGTGTCTGCTTGCGCCGAACTGCCGCCTAGCAACGCCAACGTAACCAGCAACAGGTGAAAGAATTTCGTTTTCATTGTGCAACGCCTTTGCAAAGTAATGGCCCCAAGCGGGGAATATCGTCCGGCTTCTCTGGGGGCAGGGTCAGCGCCAACTGGCATGGCTGCCCTTTCCATACCAATTGCAGGCGACTGGTCGCGGTGAGACCCGTTACAAAGGCCTCGCCACGGCGCGCCACCACAAACTCCTGTGCGTCACCTTCAATACGAACGATTGCGCCAGTCGGGGCGGGTTGCTGGTCGTCCAGGACTATTTTTAGCAGGGCGCTGCGGCCGCTGCGCACCGGAAATATCACTTTCACCGCACTGCGCCAAGAAGGCACAGCGCTGCGCTCTATCGAGTCGATTTCTGCGTTCATGGGCAGCTCGGCGGCGTCCAGGCGAATTGAGTTAAGTTGGTAGGCCGCAAGCTGCGGTACCAGGGCCACGCCACTGGCATTGGTGCGGCTAAGTACGTTGCTGCCCAAGCCAATGCCAATATCGCTAAAGCCCGCCACCTCAGCCACGGCAAAACTCTGGTTCAGGTAGCGGGTGACAAATACATTGCCATCGGCCGCTACGACCGCGCCCCTGGCACCCAGGCGCAGCGCGGTTTGCCCGACCGTGGTGCTGATGTCGCTACTCACCTGGCCGTAACGGCCAAGGTAAGCCACACCGCCCTCGGCGCGTGGCTGGTCTGGCTGACGCCCGGCCAGCACGCGCCAACCCAAACCCTCTTCCTGGCTGAGGTTTTGCGCAGCCGAGACGTAGGCTTCTGTTCGTCCGTTATAGCGCTGGGCCGACGCCGTGACCACACGGTTGCGCTCAAACGGCAACACCAGGTTGACCCCCAACGTGGTCACGCTGGACTCTGCGCGCGAGCGGCTGGCGGCAAAGCTCAGCGTGCCGCGCTCGCCTGCGCGCATGGCATAGTTGAGCGACAGGGTAGCGATGCGGGGCGCGTCAAACCGGTGCACCTCTACGTAGCTCACGCCCACGGAACTGGTTTCTTGCGCAAACCGGTAATTCCAGCTTCCAGCCAATTGCCGCCGCGTGGGAAAAGTCGCCGCCTCCAATCCGAGCTGGCGAAAATTAGCGCTGGCGCCTTGCAGCTCAAGCTGCGCGTTGGTGCGCTGGCTCTGACGGTCAAGCCCCAGCAACCACTGGCTGCCGTGGCCCAGGCTGCGCTCATGGCTGGCCACACCAGCAACCCGGCCCAGTACCTGCCCAGGCAAGCCAAGGGCCAGCCCCAGCCCGAGGCTGCGCAGATCGGGGGTGGCCTCGGCGCGGCCTTCCAGCGTCATCGCGTCACTGACACCACGGCGCCACAAGCCACTGGCAAAACCAGGACCATAGTTGTTGCTGGCCAGGCCCAGGTCGCGGCGCAGGCGCCCAGCCTCAACGCTCCAATCGTTCAGGCCAATGGCCAGCAGGCGGTCGTGGGTAAAGAATGGTTGCGTTATCACCGTTTCGCGGCCCAAAATATCGCGCACCACCATGCGTACCTGGCCACTGCCGGTCAGCGACGGAAAATTGCCCACCACAAACGGCCCGGTGGGTACATTGGAAGTCTGCCGCAGCACGTCATTCACATACAGCTCTACCGTGGACGGCGCCGCCGATAACCCGCTGAGAACCGGTAGCGGCTGCGCCCAAAAGCCCGGAGTCAGCGCGTAGTTGCTGCCATACTGGATGCCGCCAAAATACACATTGCGCCCCAGCGTGCCCGCACGGGTGGCGCTGTCGCC
>JANMVO010000323.1:0-5408 GCA_031392805.1 Rhodoferax sp.
TTGGTCTCGGGCGACTGCAGGGCTGCTACAAAAGCCTGATTGAGCTTGGCAATCACCTCACGAGGTGTGCCAGCAGGCGCAACCAGGCCCCACCAGGTGTCAATCGCAAAACCCTTCAACGTGTCAGCGACAGGCGGTACGTCCGGCAGGGCCGCAGAACGCGCCATCGTCGTCACCGCAATCGCCTTGAGCTTGCCGGACTTAATGCCCGGCGCAGCCGTGGCGAGGTTGTCAAAGTTGAAATCGACCTGGCCGCCCTGTAGCGCCATCTGCGCCGGGTTGCCGCCGTTGTAGGGAATGTGCACGGCAAAAATGCCCGCCTGCGCCTTGAACATTTCCCCCGCCAGATGGCCGGCGCTGCCGTTGCCGCCACTGGCGTAATTGAGCTTGGCGGGGTTGGCTTTGGCGTAGGCGACCAAGTCTTTGACCGTGCTGATTTTGAGGCGGTTGGCCGTGTCTGCATTCATCACCAGCACATTGGGCACACGCAGCATTTGCGTGATGGGCGCGAAGTCTGTCGCAGCGTTGTAGGGCATCTTGCTGTACAGCCAGGGGTTCACGGCGTGCGTGGCAGTGGCGGCGATGCCGATGGTCAGTCCGTCGGGCGCGGCTTTGGCCAACGCGTCGGCACCAATGTTGCCACCGGCTCCTGGACGGTTCTCAATGATCACCGGTCCGAGGCTGTCTTTAACACGCTCCGCCAGCACCCGTGCGGTCACGTCAATGGGCCCGCCTGCGGCGTAGGGCACGATGATTCGGATGGGTTTGGCCTGCGCCCAGGCTTGTGCGGCGAACAGGGTGAGCCCGATGGTGAAGGTGGCGGTAAGACTGGCGGGGATGTGGCGTCGTGAAGTCATGGAGGGAACGATGGGATCGAACAAAGCAGCGAGGAGCGGGTCAAGGTGGGCCGCGTGAGAAACATCATGCTGCACGGCGTGCAGATGAAGCTTGAACATTCTCTTACAGATCTTTGCATTGCGTTCGTCGTTCTCCAGCGCGGCACGGGGCGTTGCATACCCATGGAATTTTCTCCATACCCCATGTTCACCAGGAGTTCATCATGAAGATTCAAACCTTGATTTCTGCACTTGTCCTTGCCGCCAGTGGCGCTGCATTCGCGCAGGCCCCAGCGGCCCCCGCAGTTACAGACCCCAGCGCCACCCCGCGCATTGACAAGCGAATTGCCAACCAGCAAAAGCGCATTGACCAGGGTGTTGCCTCTGGCCAGTTGACCGCCAAAGAAACCAACCGGCTTGACAAACGTGAAGCCCGGCTGGCAGCCAACACAAGCGCTGCCAAGGCGGACGGCACGGTGACCAAGGCCGAGCGCGTCAAACTCCGGTCGGAGGCGGCTCGCAACAGCAAGGTGATTCACGCTCAAAAGCACGACGGGCAAACGGCTGCGCCAGCCGCTGCAAAGTAAAGCGTAAAACTGGAAAGAAAGAGTCCGCAGCCTGAACGCTGCGGACTCTTTCCTTGCTTGCATCAGTTGAGTCAATCTGGCCAGTCAGGCCAGTCAGCCCTTACTGCCCCTACAGCCCAGTCAGGCCCGGGCTTTGTCGGCCTCGGTGATAAACGAATCGGCGTAAAACTCGTCCTCAGGCAGCCCGCCCTCGGCCGTGTAAGCGGCTTTGGCTGAGTCCACCACGATGGGCGCACCGCAGGCATAGACCTGGTAGCCCGCGAGGTCGGGGAAATCCTGCAACACGGCCAGGTGGACAAAGCCGGTGCGACCGCTCCAGCCATCTTCTGGCAATGCGTTCGAGATGACCGGCACATAGCTGAGATTTTGCATTTCGCCTACTTTGGCCTTGACCCAATCATCCAGGTACAAATCGTCCGGGCGCCGACCGCCCCAGTAGAGCGTTGCGGGTCGATCAATGCCCTGCTGCTGCATATGCTCGATGACGGCCTTGATCGGGGCAAAACCGGTGCCCGAGGCGAGCAAAATCATCGGCTTGGCGGAGTCTTCACGCAGGAAGAAGCTGCCATACGGCCCCTCAATGCGCACAATCTCTTTCTCTTTCATGGCACCAAAGACGTGGTCAGTGAACTTGCCGCCGGGCATGTGGCGAATGTGCAGCTCAATGCCGGGGCCGGGTGCCGGCGGGGTGTGCGGGGCAGGCGCTGCAGGTGCGGCAGGTGCGGCAGGTGATGCTGCCCCATCCAGAGCCGCAGCCACAACCGCTGCCTGCGTTTTCGCGGCGCGGCGCGGCGCGGTGGCCATGGAATAGCTGCGCCGCGCGCCATCGCGCAAAATGAATTCGACATACTGGCCCGCGTGGTACGCGAAGCCATCATTGGCGGGCAACTGCAATTTGACCAGCATGACATCGTGTGATTTTTTTTCCAGCAGCGTGATGCGCGAGGGCATTTTCTTGACTGGAAAAGCCCCGGCATCGGTCACCTGGCGCGACTCCAGCACCACGTCGCTGTAGGGCACGCAGCAGCACGTCAACACGAAACCCTGGGCTTCTTCCTCATCGCTCAATGCCTTGCTCTGGTGCGGGCCGTGGATCACCACACCGCTGAGCTTTTTACATTTGCACGAACCGCAGGCACCGTCTTTGCAACCGTACGGCAGGCCAACGCCCTGGCGAATGCCAGCAGCCAGCATGGCCTCGCCTTGGTTCACGCTGAATGCGCGGCCGCTGGGTTGCACGCTGACTTGAAAGGATTGCATGCCGGCGTTTATTTCATGAAGTTCGTGGGGTGATGGAGGCGTTGAACGTGCAGGGGTTTGAATGCTGGTCATCTTTTCGGTATCCTCAAAGTCTTTTCTCAACAGTCCTCAATTTTGCCCTCAAACCAATACCCTCTGGGTGCTTTGCCTGCCCGCTTTCGCCGCGAGCGGCTTCTGATCGTCGGCTGCGGTGATGTTGGCCTGCGCGTGGCGCGCGCCGTGGCTGGGCGAATGCGCGTGTTTGCGCTGACTTCGTCACCGCATCGCATGGAGTTGCTGCGCCAACAAGGCCACACGCCGCTGCTTGGCAATCTGGATGCGCCGGATACCTTGCGCCGCCTGGCCGGCATCGCCACCCGCGTGCTGCATCTGGCACCCCCGCCAACGCAGGGCAGGGATGACCCGCGCACGCGCGTGCTCAATGCGGCTTTGCGTCGTCGCACGGCGCCGGTCTCTTACGTGTACGGTTCCACCAGTGGTGTTTACGGTGATTGCCATGGTGAAATTGCGACTGAAACACGAGCGGTTAACGCCTATACAGAGCGGGCTATGCGGCGCATTGATGCTGAACGCCGGGTGCGCCACCTGGGCCGTGCGACCGGCGTGCGAAGCGTCATCCTGCGGATCCCCGGCATCTATGCGCCAGACCGCGAGGGCGGCACGCCGCGCGCCCGTTTGCTCAAAGGCACGCCGGTGCTGCAAGCAGCGGATGATGTCCATACCAACCACATTCATGCGGATGATCTGGCGCGCGCCTGCGTCAGCGCGATGTGGCGGGGTCAAGCACAGCGCATCTACAACGTCAACGATGACACGCGGCTGAAAATGGGGGATTATTTCGATCTGGCTGCTGACTTGTACCAGCTACCGCGCCCGCCGCGCATTCCGCGCAGCACCGCACAGGCGCAGTTGCCACTGATGCTGCTGAGCTTTATGGGCGAGTCGCGCTTGCTGGACAACACGCGCATGAAGCGTGAACTCAAACTGGTGCTGCGCTACCCGACGGTCGAAACTGGTTTGCTACATAAAACATATCAAACTATTAAATAGGTACGCGGGCTATAGCCATAATTATCCATAATTAGCCCTCAAATTCCGAAAGTCCGCTAAATTCCATCGGGCTTGCGCAGGGTGCTCATGCGGTCTACCGCTTTCAGGGTGATTGTCTTGATGTCGGCCCCCTGCAATACGGTGAGCGTGATTTCATCGTCGGGCTGCGCGTGTTCCCACATCTTTTTATAAAACGCCTCCAGCGTGGCCACTTTGGCGCCGTCCACCGCCAGCACCACATCACCCGGCAACAGCCCGGCGGCCTGGGCCGGGCCGTCCGCACTGACCCGCACAATTTCCACGCGCCCGCTCTGCTCGGTCGAGGTCAGGCCGATCCAGGGCCTGCGGCTCAATTTGGTGCTGCCGGTTTGCTGCAATTCATTGAGTATGGGCTTTAGCAAATCGACAGGTACAAACATATTGCCGAGCAAACGGCGCCTGTCTCCCCTGTTGTCGCCCATGGCGTCTGTGACAAACAGGCTGCCAATGCCAATCAGCTCGCCGCGCTGGTTGAACAGCCCGGCGCCCGAGTGATTGCGAATCGGCGGGCTGGTGAAAACGGCGGCGTCCAGGTGGTATTCCCAGAAGCCCGAAAACGCCCGCTTGCTGACCATTTGCGTCATGATGACATCGGCATCTTCGCCATCGGCCTGCGCGCCGGTGGCGGCCATCAGTGCCTCACCCGCAGCCAGCGCAGTGTGGCTGCCTAGCGTGACCGGCGGCACACCGCGCATCGGCAACAGGGGTTTGATCAGCCCAAAGCCGGTGGCCAGGTCGTAAGCCACAGACTTGGCGGGCAAGGTTTTGTTGTCCTGCGTGATGATCTGGATGGACTGTGCCTCCAGAATCAGGTAGCCAATGGTCAAAATCAGGCCATCCGGGCCAATCACCACGCCTGAGCCGCTGCGCTCGCGCCCCAGGGTCTCAGCCGAGCGTGCGCCTTCAGCCACGCTGACCCGCACACCCACAACGGCGGCGTTGGCTTTGCTCAGGGCGTCAATGGTGACCTGAGCAGTGGCTGGCTCAGGGATTGCAGCCTGCACCATGCCAACCATAAAGCCCAAAGACGCAATAACGAATAGCCAAACTGGCCGACGCATGAGGTGACGCATAGGAACTCCTTGATATGAGGGTATACCCACAGGCAAAGAATGCCCCCAAATCAAACTTGACACAAGAGTGGGGGATTTTTTTCGGAACGAATCCACAATGAATAAATCCGCGCTTCCTCAATGAACGCCTGGCAGTTTCACAAACCCGGTCAGGGAAGCCGTCATGGATTAGCTCCTAATTAAATAGCTTACTACGATTATTCCACGCGGGCCAGAGGCATTTTGTGTGCCTAAACATGCTCAAAAATGTGATTTTTTGGATTTTTTGCCTTTGATGATATTGCCAGTGATATGTGAATCTGCTCCAGTGTTCCAATCCTTTTCGGGAACGGCAGAAGCAGGCGGCAACGGGCCAGGAGATGAGTTCGCAATCGGCTCAATTACCCTCTCAGAGAACGCCTCGAATCGAAAGCTTCGCTTGTATTTTTTTTGAAAAAGTGGCTGTTGCACAATCAAACGGGTGCACTTCAGACTTGAATCCGCCAGCGTCCATCAACCCCCTCAACCCCTCACCCCCCAAAAGGCAATCTGATGGCGAAAACGCCAAGTAAGAAAAACGATTC
>JANMVO010000327.1:0-4679 GCA_031392805.1 Rhodoferax sp.
CCAACGATCAGGTCAAGGCCTTCATAGGTGTCCACAATGACGGGCGACGCGTAGTCGGCATAGAAGCGGGTGAACGAAGTGTGCGAGCGGTCGGTGTCAAACCCGATGAACGGCACGCTTCTGTCGATGAAATACTGCGCCAGAGCCCGTGCCATGACGGACTTGCCCACGCCGCCTTTTTCGCCGCCGATGAAATTGAGTGAACTCATGTGTTTTCCTGTGTGTTGTTTGTGAACAATGACCCTGAATGGTGATCGATTGGCCTGTCTTGCATCTAGCAGCCTGTCGGACTTATGGCGTCGATAGCGAGAATCGGCCCCAGCGAGGACAGTTTTTACCGGATTTGCAGGCCCATAGCCCCGCTATGGGTCAAAAAGACGGTGAAAAATGGACCGCTGCGGCCGATTCGCAGCCGACGTTCCATAAGTCCGACAGGCTGCTAGCACTGTGAATGCAGCAAGATGCATGCCCTGACTGCCGTTCAGCCGAGTTTTTTAACCAGAACCTGGCTTTTGCGGTCCCAGTTGTATTTGCGTTTGCGCGCCTCGGGCAGCCACTCGGGGTCGGCCTGGGCAAAACCGCGTTTCAAAAACCAGTGCATGGCGCGCGTGGTCAATACAAAAATGCTCTCGAAACCCGCCGCTTTGGCGCGCTGCTCGATGCGCTTCAGAACCCGCTCGCCATCCCCCTGGCCCTGCACGGCGGGCGACACCGTGAGCGCCGCCATTTCAGCCGTCTTGGCTTCGGGGTAGGGGTACAGCGCAGCGCAGGCAAAGATCACGCCGTCGTGCTCGATGATGGTGTAGTGGCCGGCGTCGCGTTCAATCTCGGTGCGGCTGCGCTTCACCAAGGTGCCGTCCTGCTCAAACGGCTCGATCAGTTGCAATATCCCGCCCACATCGTCGCCAGTGGCCTCACGCAGGCTCTCCAGCTTTTCGTCCACCACCATGGTGCCAATGCCGTCGTGCACGTAAATCTCCAGCAGCAGTGCACCGTCCACCGCAAACGGCAAAATGTGGCTGCGCTCAACACCCGCCTTGCAGGCCTTGACGCAGTGCTGCAAGTAAAAGGCGGTGTCGCTAGGCTGAAGTGGGTTGGGCGAATCGCGCAGCAGTTTTTCTGCGGCGGCCAGCGGCAGCTCGGTGTCAATCGGGTTGTCGTCACTGGCGGGGCGTGCGGGGTCGATGCGGATGCCGGGGATCTCGGTCAAAAAGATCAGCTTGTCGGCTTGCAGCGCAACCGCCACTGACGTGGCCAGGTCTTCCATCGTCAAATTGAACGCCTCGCCGGTGGGCGAAAAACCAAACGGCGACATCAGCACCATGGCACCAAAGTCCAGCGTGCGCATGATGCCCGCGGTATCGACCTTGCGCACCAGGCCCGAGTGCTGAAAATCCACCCCTTGCACAATGCCCACTGGCCGCGCCGTGATGAAGTTGCCGGAGATCATCCGCACCGTGGAGCCAGCCATCGGCGTGTTGGGCAGCCCCTGGCTGAACGCCGCTTCAATCTCGTAACGCAACTGGCCAGCGGCTTCCTGCGCGCAGTCCAGCGCGACCTCGTCGGTGATGCGCATGCCGTGTGAATACTTGGCCTCGTGCCCCTTGGCTTTGAGCTGCTCGTTGACTTGCGGGCGAAAGCCGTGCACCAGCACTATTTTGACGCCCATGCTCTGGATCATCGCCAGGTCTTGCGCCAGGTAATGCAGCTTGCCCGCCGCAATCGCCTCGCCCGCAATGCCCACCACAAACGTCTGGTTGCGGAACTTGTGGATGTAGGGCGCGACCGAGCGGAACCAGGGGACGAAGGTGAAGTTGAAGACGGAGGACATGGGGAATTAGGTCATGAAAGAGGCAACATTCGCTCAGGGCTTGAGCAGCAGCAAGCTTGCAGAGGGCAGATGTTGCGTGAAATCACGGTCGAAAGTGGCAAGGACTTCTCTGTGTTCAAGCACTTGGGCCGCAATCCAGGCGTCCGGAATGCTATTGGCGATCAAGGACTTTTGCAAGCATAACGCGCGCAATTGAGGCCATTCGCGTGCGCTGGTCAACACGGACACGCTGGCGGAGTCCAGAATGTCGTCGATGAATCCAATTGCTGCCTCAATTGGGGTCGGCGCGGGGAAAATTTTCCGGTTGGTCGTGATCCGTAAAAAACCCGCAATCACGCCTGGCAACAGGGCGAGCCGGTGCTTGCCACTCGTCAAATTGACTGCGTGTTCGAGCCAGTGCAGCGCAGTCTTGTGGTGAGGGTGTTCCAACCTTGCGGGCGCAACCAAAACGTTGACATCGGGCGTCATAGACCTGAAACCGCTCAGTCACCCATCGCTTCAAGGTAGGACTTGTTGCTACTGGGGTCTATGCCGGGCGCCAAGCCAGAACCGCCACTGAAAACCCGCAACTTGACGGGTTTGACAGATGCAGGCTGGGCGGTCGCATTCGCATACTGCGCCAAAAACTCCCGCACCTTGGCGCTCACCGAGGTGCCTTCGCCAATGGCGCGGATGCGGGCTTGGCGAACGATGTTTTCGTCCAGAGAAATGGTTAAATTGGTCATTGGAGGCTCCTTGAAGCGTGATACGAAAACGAGAGTAGCACGTAAAGCCGTGAGATGTTAGATCTTCATGTGCCAAGAATCCGTGCGAAGTTTTCAACGCAGCGAAGTACCCCAAATCTCATGGCAATCGAGCTTGGCAACAACACTCCAGCAACTACTCCAAAAACGGGTTTACGACGGTGAGCTCCCCAAAGCGCTGGCCGTGATGCATGTCTTCGGTATACAGCGTTTTCGCGCCTGCTGACACTGCCGCATCCACCATCAAGGCGTCGAACCATTGCATTTGATAACGTTCGGCGTAATCCATCGCTGACACGACCCTGCTCGCGGTCGTCGGTATGACGCGCTGGCGGGCCAATGCGATGACTTGCGATTGCGCCTCGTGGCGTTGCAATAGCGGCTGTTTGCCTTTAGTGGCGGCGTTGAAAAACTCGACCAAAACCTGCGTGCTGATCACAAAAGTGCGGTCTTTCACGGTTTGCGCATACAACGCGATGGCGCATTTCTGCTTCTCTGCAAAGCGCCCATCTATGGCATAGATTAAGACGTTGGTGTCAAAAAAGCAGGTCACGTTGACGATTGATTGAGCAGTTCAAAAAATCACTTTTTCCCAGATCGCATTGGCCGCTCATAAAGGTCTTCACGCGCCCAACCGCGAATTTTGCGCAGGTAGTCTGGGTCTACGCTGATGCCGTCGGATGCCAGTGGCGCAGGCACCTGATCGGGCGTACGCTTTGCTAATGCCAAACCCGGCTGATTCTTTTGCGCTGAAAAAAGTAGCGCGTTGTCTGAAAAAGACAAGTCAGGCGCAACGTCGTCCAATTGCCCCATCGCGTAGCGCTGGAGCAACTCGCGCACTTTGGCGCTCAACGACACGCCCTCTTGCACCGACTTCAAGCGGGCTTGCTTGATGATGTCATCGTCAATTGACAGTGTGATGTTGGACATGGCTGCACCTCTCAATTTGAAGAAAGCTTTTAGATCTGGCAGTGGAATCTAACACAGTTTCACGGAACCTGTGAAAACGTGAAATTGTGAAAAATGGATAATCGGGTCATGTCAGACTTCGCCATCGAATTCCCCGAATCCCTGCCCGTCTCCGGCAAACGCGACGAGATCACCGCCGCCATTGAGGCGCATCAGGTCGTTATTGTTTGCGGTGAAACCGGTTCTGGCAAAACTACGCAGTTGCCAAAAATTGCACTGGCCATGGGGCGGGGCAAGCTTAATTATCCCGAGGGAACTCGCGGCAAACTGATCGGCCACACCCAGCCACGCCGCATCGCCGCCAGCAGCGTGGCCAAACGCATCGCCGAAGAGCTGAAGACACCGCTGGGCGATGTGGTCGGCTTCAAGGTGCGTTTTCAGGACCGGCTGAGCCGCGATGCGTCTGTGAAGCTGATGACCGATGGCATTTTGCTGGCGGAGACGCAGACCGACCCGCTGCTCAATGCCTACGACACCATCATCATTGACGAAGCGCACGAGCGGTCGCTGAACATCGACTTCTTGCTCGGCTACCTGCGCCAGATACTGCCGCGCAGGCCCGATTTGAAAATCATCGTGACCTCGGCCACGATTGATGCAGACCGGTTTGCCTCGCACTTTGCCATGGAGGCAGCCGCCGCGCCGGGCCGCCCCAAGCAAGGCACGGCCCCCTCGGGGGGCAGGGAACCACACGAAGTGGGCGACCGTGGGGGCCTGATTCCGGCTCCCATCATCATGGTCTCAGGCCGCATGTTCCCGGTGGAGCAGCGCTACCGGCCTTTTGAGGAGTCGCGTGAGTACGACCTGAACAACGCGATTGCCGATGGCGTGGACGAGTTGTGGCGTGACCCGCACAACAGCGGCGACATCCTGATCTTCCTGCCGGGTGAGCGGGAAATCCGCGAGGCGGCGGACCATTTGCGCAAGCATTTAAGCCACCAGCCGCTGTTTCGCAATGCCGAGGTGCTGCCGCTGTTTGCGCGCCTGAGTCCGGCCGAGCAGGACCGCATTTTTGATGGGCATACCGGCAGGCGCATTGTGCTGGCGACCAACGTGGCCGAGACATCCCTCACGGTGCCGGGCACGCGGTATGTCATAGACGCCGGTACGGCAAGAATGAAGCGCTACAGTTTCAG
>JANMVO010000335.1:0-5172 GCA_031392805.1 Rhodoferax sp.
CGTGCCGCCGGTGCCGTAATCCTGCATCACTGTGGGAATCATCACTGCGCCGTGGTTTGCGTCGGGCTGGTCGTGCCCGAAAGGCAGCTTCAAGCCGTAACGCAATTGCGTCTCGCGCAGGCGCTCAAACGTGTTGGCCTCGGCGCCTTCAAACACCGTTTGCACCACGGCAAAGCCAAAGCCAGAACCAACGTCAGGTCCAGACAGCGCCCCCACCAGCTTCACCAGTGCCGGAAAGCCGTGGGAATGGCAACCGGCGCACCAGTGCTGGAAACAGTAGATGACCTTGAAGCCATCGCCCAGCTCTGCCAGCGTCAATGGCGCACGTGCCCGCCCTTGGGCATCTATCCACTGCGCGACGCGCAACTCGGAGGCGCGGGAAAGTAGGGGTCCGCCATGCGACATCATGAGGAGCCCAAAATGGCGTTGCGCTGCATCTTCACCCCGCCTGTGCCGGCTGGGTGGTCTGTGAGAGCTGGGTCGCCAGCGCCAGCAAGCTGATGGCCTGGGCACCGTGCCTTACCGGGTAGGTGTCCGCGCCCGGATAGACCACATAGCGCTGCTTGACACCCAGGTCATCACAGGCCAGCGCAAAGCCTTTGTCCAGGCTTGGCGCGGAGGATCGCTTGACTTCAACCGCTATCTCCGGCTGGCCACCACGCTCCAGCAGCAGGTCAACCTCTGCACCGTCGTGCGTGCGGTAAAAGTAAGGCCGCCAACGGGAGCCGGCGCACTGGATGATGTTCTCGATGACGAAACCCTCATAACTCGGGCCTGCCACGGGGTGCCCCGCCACGTCGTTCCAGGTTTCCAGATCCAGCAGCGCATGCACGATGCCGCTGTCGCGCACATAGACCTTGGGCGCCTTCACCAGCCGTTTGCCCACGTTGCCGCTCCAGGGCGCTAGGCGGCGCACCAGTTGCAGGTCCACCATCAGGTCGATGTAACGGTTGATAGCAGGTGCCGACACGCCCAGGCTGCCAGCCAGCCGGGCCTGGTTCACCAACGAGCCCTGCTGGTGGGCCAACATGGTCCACAGCCTGCCCAGTGCCTGCACCGGCATGCGGGGCGCAAACATGGGCACATCACGCTCCAGATAAGAGCGGATAAAGTCACGCCGCCAAGTCAAGCTGGTGCCATCGCCGCCGTCATTCGCCAGCAGGCTTTCCGGAAAACCACCCCGCACCCACAACGTGTTGGCGTCAATGCCTGCAGCCGTCGCCTCCAGAATATCCACCGGGCCAATGTCAAGATACGCCACGCGGCCTGCCAGCGTCTCGGAAGACTGGCTCATCAACTCCAGCGCGGCCGAGCCCAACAGCAAAAAGTGGCCGAACCGCTGACCCACCGCGCGCCGGTCGTCAATGATGCCGCGCAGCACCTCAAACAGCCCTGGCGCACGCTGAATCTCGTCAATGACCACCAGCTTGCCCTGCTGCGCCCGCAGGTAGGCATCGGCATCATCCAGCCTGCGGCGGTCTGCCGGGCGCTCCATGTCCAAATACACGGCGCCGCCGGGCCAATCAGCCGCTATCTTGCGCGCCAGCGTCGTTTTGCCAACTTGGCGCGGCCCCAGCAACACCACGGCGGGCACAACGCCAGCGAGGCGGGCACGCACGGAGGTTTCGATAGTTCTTGGAATCATTGCCGTAAATCATACGCCAGACGTTTGTTTTGCGGTGAAATAATCACTCACCTTTATGGGTGTTTTACAGGTTTGTGGCCTGGCTGGCGCATCCCTTGGGCTTGAAGACGCGCATTGTGGACGCTGGCGACTTGGCCAGCTTGCCCGCAGGCCGCCGGGGCCGCCGCACGAACTCACCTCCGCAATTGGGACACGTGCCACCCAGCCGCCCCTCGGCGCACGCCACGCAGAAGGTGCATTCAAACGAGCAGATGCGCGCGTCAAGGGATTCCGGCGGCAGGTCGGTGTTGCAGCATTCGCAGTTGGGGCGCAGGTCAAGCATGGCGGGCTCCTGAAATAGGGTAATTTTCGGCTCAAATTCAGAAATCGGGCAAAAAAAACAGTCAAATGTGGCTCTAGCCCGCGTCCCATATGTATAAGAAGCTATATAAATAATAGCAATACAGTCGAATGAAAAGCCGCAAGGCATTGTGCATGGCCAAGCGCGGTAAGCATCGGCTCAGCCGGTAGCGCAGGGGGAGGCAATTTCCCGCAGGCCCCTGATACCATCACACGACCATGCACCCCCTGATTGAGCAAAAGCGCATCGAGATCGCGCACATCTGTCAACGCCTGGGCATTGAAAAGCTCGAAGTCTTTGGCTCGGCAGCGCGCGGTGCAGACTTTGACCCGGCACGCAGTGATGCTGATTTTCTGGTCGAGTTTGCGCCAGCGGCCAAGCGCGGCCTTGACGGCTACTTTGCGCTGAAGGCCGAGCTGGAGAAACTGCTTGGCCGCGGTGTCGACCTGGTGGAGCCGCGCAGCGTGCGCAACCCCTACGTGCTGGCGGGCATCAACAGCGCGCGGGAACTGGTTTATGCCGGGTGATTGCGCTGACGTCTGCACGGGTGGACACAGTGCCAAGGGTCAACCTGACTTTGGCGAAAATCCAGAATATTTGTGATGTGACGTTGTATTGAGGCCCGCCGGTCTCTCGGGTCGCGATAGGATGGACGCATCACAAAAAATTAATGTCTGGGACTCTGATGGACTGGTCACGGGAAGAGGTGGAGGCGATTGTTGCTGACTACCTGCAAATGTGGACGATGGAGTTGGCTGGGCAAAACTTCAGCAAGACGGAGCATCGGAAAAATCTGCTTCGCATGCTACCTGGGCGGAGCGATGGCTCAATCGAGTTCAAGCACGGCAATATCAGCGCTGCCATGATTGATCTGGGGCGGCCTTACATCGGCGGATACAAGCCGCGCGTGAACTATCAAGCGCTGTTGGCCGCCGTTCTCGCAGATCAATTGAGCGGCAAAGCCATATTTGACCAGGCGGCACTCGCGGCGGTGCAACTGCCAGCGGTTGCGCCAACGCTAACGGACTTTGGCAAAGTGAAATCTGACGCACCCAAAAGGCAACATCGAGTAGCTGAGCCGCTAAACCCCCTGCTCTTCAAAGCCGTTAGGCGTGATTACCTCGAACGCGAAGCTCAAAATCAGTCGCTGGGTTTGGCGGGTGAGGAGTTTGTCGTTCAGTTTGAACACTGGCGGCTGATCCAGCTGGGGCAGCCTCGCCTAGCTGACAAAGTGAATCATGTGTCTCAATCAAGAGGCGATGGATTGGGGTACGACGTTCTGTCATTTGAGACCGACGGCCAAGAGCGCTTCATTGAGGTAAAGACGACCACCTTTGGCCGCGAAACGCCTTTCTTCGTGTCCGGTGGCGAGCTTGCTCTTTCTCATGAGGCGAAAGACCAGTTTCACCTCTACCGTCTCTTTGAGTTCAGGAAGTCCCCCCGCCTTTTCAATCTTGTGGGCGGGCTTGACCAGCATTGCCTGCTTGATCCAGTGACCTATCGGGCCAGTTTTGGGTGACGGCAATTAGAAGTTCCTGTTGATGAGAGTCGAGGGTCCCGTAGCTGGCAGGTCTGAGGCTGACTAAAGCGATAAAATGGCGCTAGCCCTCGTCCATATTGCGTAAAAAGCTATCGTAAATGTAGTAAATGCTTCGAGCCCCAACCCACCCGCTAGACTCCCCCCATGCCCCGCATCGCCGTCATCGACTTTGAAACCACAGGCCTGTCGCCGGCACAAGGCGACCGCGCGACCGAGGTCGCGATTGTGATGGTGGAGGGCGGCGAGGTGGTGGGGCGGTTTCAGAGTTTGATGAATGCGGGGGTGCGCATTTCGCCCTTCATCGAGTCGTTCACCGGCATCAGCAATGCGATGGTGGCCGGCGCGCCGCCCGCTGCGGACGTAATGGCGCAGGCCAGCCGCTTTGTGGGGGACGTGCCGATGGTGGCGCACAACGCGTCGTTTGACCGGCGCTACTGGGCGGCAGAGCTGGCGCGCGCGGGGCTGCCCGCGCCGCAGCCTTTTGCCTGCACCGTGCTGCTGTCGCGCAGGCTCTACCCCGAGGCACCGAGCCACCGGTTGGGCGCGATGGCGGCGTTTCATCGGTTGCCCAGCGCTGGCCGGGCGCACCGGGCACTGGCCGATGCCGAGGTGGCCGCCGCGCTGCTGGCGCGCATTCAGTCGGACCTGTGTGCCCGGTTTGATTTGCTTGAGGCGCAGCATGCACTGCTGATGAAGGTGCAGGCCTGCCAGCGGCATGCGCTTGCTGCTGTGGTGAAAAAGCATCTGCGGGCGGTTTGAGGGGTCAAAACAGGCTGTAGCCCTTGTCTTATATACATAAATAGCTATTAAACAAGTAGCATTGACTCCTGCTTCGACGAGAGGCCTTGCTGGGTGACGGGGCTGGTTGCACAAACCTCACACTGCTCGAGAGCCGCGTGGCTTGGCACACAGGGCGATTTGTGCAAGAACCCCTCGCCAGCCAGGCACGGCAACGCAAAATCGCTGGCCATTACTGCGAGCCTGTGCCGAGATTACGTTAAACCGGCTGAGGTGCGTCCGAAGGGGCGAGATTGACATCGTGACCGGGCCAAACCTTACGGCAAATGCCTGGACGCTGGAGACAATCAACGGGCGCTCTGTTCGGGTGGAAACAGACGTGGAGATTGTTGCCAAGAAGATGTGGCACCGGGGCAACGTGGCTACCCTTGGGCTTTTGCAAAACCCTGACCTATCCTCCGCTTTTGGGGTAGCCCGCGAGTCTTGCCCTGCGATGGGGGTGAGGTCAACGCGTTCAGGTGCCATCAGCCCGGACGCGGCGTTTTGATGGCCCGCCTGGCAATCCCCCGTGCTTGACGCTGAGCGGTCTGCCGCCCGGCGCTGGTCCCAGCAGCAGCAGCAGACGGTCTGCCAGCGGCCCGGTCGCCTTCATCAGGTCACGCGGGCGCTTGTAGAGCAGCCAGGAAATGATGAACTGGCCGATGCTGCCAATGAAGATCGTCGTGGTCTGGTAGGGATCCGGATCCTGGCCCCATTCGCCGCCGCGCGCACCGTCGTCGATGTGAGTGAGAATGATTCGGCCATAGTCTTCAAGGCTCTGTCGAAGCAGGGTCTTCTCGACCAGCTCGCTGGGCCATACATCGTGATTAATCGTTCTCGCGGAATCCGGGTTGCGCCGCGCGAAGTCGA
>JANMVO010000347.1:0-6262 GCA_031392805.1 Rhodoferax sp.
GGCGCGCTGATGAAGTTTTTAAGCCTGATGCGCCCGGGCTGGAACATCAGCCTGTTCCACTACCGCAACCAGGGCGCAGACTATGGCCGCATTCTGGTCGGCCTGCAGGTGCCCGCGACAGACGACAAGGCATTTGACAAATTTCTGCAGACGCTGGGCTACCCGTATGTGGAAGAAACCGGCAACCCGGTGTACCGCCTGTTTTTGCAGCAAACATTGCCGAATAAGTTATAAAAAAGGCCGCTAGCCCTTGTGCTATCTATATAGTTAGATATATATTTAATAGCAATTGATTTTTCATGAATTATTTGGTAACAATTCACTTGACCAGCGGCGGCAAGTCCAGCGTCATGCTTGCCGGGCCCTGAAGGCTTGCGGCCAGCACGGCGCGGCGTGGCGCGACGGATTGCAATACCAGCGCATCGTCAACCCGAGCCCCCACCCGGTAAGGGCGGGCGGGCTTGCCATCGATTGAGATCAGGGCCGCGCCGCCACTGTGGCGGTTGGCCACCACACCCACCAGCAACAGACGGCTGGCCACGCTGGCAACCGCCATGACTGACACCGGGGCGACTACGGCGCTGCCCCCTCCCAATGCGCGTGCCAGCGCCTGCGGGTTGACCGGGGCGGCGTCAGGCGCTGCTATCGATGCGGCATTGGAAGTCGCCCCGGCACCCGGCCACTTCAAGCCCCAGTACACCGCGCAGGCAGCGGCCAGGCCGGCCAGCACAAACGCAAGCACGCGGGGCCACCAAATGCCTTGAGGATTGGTTTGCATCAGGCGATTATCATGGAAGCCGATTGGCTCGGGAACCCGGTGGACAGGTTCCCGCTCACACCCACACACTTTGAAGAGCACTTTGGATGACACACACAACCCAGACCTGGCGAGGCCGCGTGCCAAGCGTAAAAAAGGGCTTGAAAACCGGCTTGCACCGGATCTTGCACGGGGTCTTGCAAGGGGGTCTGAAAAAGGGCTTGAAAAAGGGCTTTCAAAGGGGCTTTACGCTGATCGAACTGATGGTGGTGCTGGTGATCATTGGCGTGCTGGCCGCCCTCATCGTGCCCAATGTGCTGGACCGGGCCGACGACGCCCGCGCCATTGCCGCCAAAACCGACATCACCAACTTGATGCAGGCACTCAAGCTCTACAAGCTGGACAACCAGCGCTTTCCCACGGCCGAGCAGGGCTTGCAGGCGCTCATGGTCAAACCCGCCAGCGGCCCGATTCCTGGCAACTGGAAGCCGTATCTGGACAAACTGCCCAACGACCCCTGGGGCCGTGCCTATCTGTACCTCAATCCCGGTGTGAAAGGCGAAATCGATGTGCTGTCGTTCGGAGCGGATGGGCAAGCGGGCGGCGAGGGCAAGAATGCGGATGTCGGCTCCTGGCAGTAACACGATGCCCCCACGCTCCTTCACTGCGTGTGCTGCACTGCCCGCTGAAGGGGCTCATTTATCTTGGGGCGGCCCGGCGTTCTCGAAGAGCGGCGAAGCCAAAAATCGCCCCTTACGCAAGCCGCGTGCACCGCGTTTCATGCGCCGGAGGTTCTCGTCACGCGGCTTCACCCTGCTGGAGTTGCTGCTGGTGGTGGCGATCATCGCGGTGGCGTCAGCCGGCGTGAGTTTTGCATTGCGGGACTCCGGCCAGACGCAGCTTGAGCGCGAGGCGCAACGGCTGGCGGCTTTGCTGGAGTCGGGCCGGGCGCGCTCGCTCACCAGCGGCGTGCCGGTGCGCTGGCACACCACCGCGTCAGGGTTTGTGTTTGAGGGCCTGGCAGCGGGAACATTGCCGGATGCCTGGCTGGCTCAGGGTATTGCGGCAGTGGGCTCGGTCAGCCTGTTGCTTGGGCCGGAGCCTGTCATCGCCCCGCAGAGCGTGCGGCTGGTGCTAACCAGCCAGCCCGGGCGGTCTTTAAGCGTGATGACCGATGGCGTGCGGCCGTTCTCGGTGCAATCGGTTGAACGGGCGGAAGGTGCGCCATGAAAGGTGATATCGGGTGTGGGAGTGTCAGTGCGTGTGGGTGTGAGAGTGGGCTTGCCATGGGGCGCAACATCAGGTGTTCAATGATCGCCAGCCGCATGAACCGCGCAAGCCACGGCTTCACGCTGGTCGAGGTGCTGGTGGCGCTGGGCATTGTGGCGATTGCGCTGATGGCAGGCATGCAGGCCACGTTGTCGTTGACGCGCAATGCCGGGCGCCAGTCGGACGTTTTGCTGGCCCACTTGTGCGCTGAAAACGAGCTGGTCAAAATGCGCCTGTCAAGGCAAATGCCGGGCTTGGGCGACACCCGCGTGGCCTGCGAGCAGGCAGGTCGCAGTTTTGGTGTTGGCCTGTCGGTTCGGCCCACGCCCAACCCGAATTTCCGGCGCGTCGATGCCCAGGTGTTTGACGGCGAGTTGCCAGTGCTGCAACTGTCCACTGTGGTGGGCCGCTACTGATGCGCGCGCCGCTGGTCCAGTGCCGTGGTTTCACACTGATCGAGTTGCTGGTGGCAGTCAGCATCATGGCCCTGATGGCATTGCTGAGCTGGCGCGGGCTGGACGGCATGACGCGCACGCAGGGCCAGTTGGCGCAGCGCGCCGATGAAGTGCTGACCCTGCAAGCGGGTGTGGCGCAATGGGGCACCGATCTGGACGCGCTGGTGCAAATGCCTCAAACCCCAGCGCTGGACTGGGATGGCCGCGCACTGCGCCTGACGCGGCGCAGCGCCCCATTGCCCACCTTCACACCCGGATTGACGACGTCTGCGGCGGGGTCGCAGCCCTCCGGGGAGAGCATTCTGGTGGTGGCCTGGTCGCGCCGCGACATCGACGGCAGCGGCCAGTGGCTGCGCTGGCAGTCGCCGCCCTTGAAAACCCGTGGCGATCTGCAGACCGCTTGGGGCGTGGCAGCGCAATGGGCGCAAAACCCGGGTGACGCAGAAAAGCAGCGCGAGGTGCGCATTGCCGCGCTGAGCCAGTGGCAGATTTTTTTCTACCGCAGCGGGGCGTGGACCAACCCGCTGTCCAGCGCCGGCCCCCTGCTGACTGGCATTGCCGGTGCGCCGGGTGGTGTTGACCTGTCGACGCCCGACGGCGTGCGCCTGGTGCTGACCCTGCCGCCCGGCCAGGCGTTGAGCGGCACGCTCACGCGCGATTGGGTTCGGCCGACCGTTGGGGGCGGAAAATCATGACCTGCAGCCCCAACGCTTGTCGTTTCGCGCACTGCGCTGGCCTTGCAGGCCGCGTCGCGGCCGGAGTTGGCGCCGGTTCGGGCGGTCCGGGCCCGCGCAGGCAGGCCCGCAGCCGCAGTCCGCAGCCGCAGCCCTTAGCCGCACGGGGCCGCATTTTGAGCCGGGGCGGCCTGTCGGCGAAACCTTGCTTTCGCTCCCAACGCGGCGCGGCCATTCTGACCGCGATGCTGGTGGTCACGCTGGTGGCCACACTGGCAGCGGCGGCGTTGTGGCAGCAGTGGCGCAGCGTGGAGGTGGAAACCGCGCAGCGCGCGCGCGTGCAGTCGGCCTGGATCCTGGTGGGCGCGCTGGACTGGGCGCGCCTGATTTTGCGCGAGGACGCCCGCTCGGGCGGGGCCGATCACCTGGCCGAGCCCTGGGCGGTGCCGCTGGAGGAAGCCCGGCTGTCAACCTTTTTCGCCAGCAGCTCCAGTGCCACCGACAAGGCGGACGACGTGCAACAAGCCTTCATTTCGGGGCAAATCATTGACTTGCAGTCGCGCCTGAACGTGATCAATCTGGTGGACAACGGTCAAATCTCATTGCCTGACCTGCGTGCATTTGACAAGCTCTTCGGCCTGCTGAATCTGCAAAACGCCGAGCTCGGCGTGCTGGCCGAGAATCTGCGCGCCGCGCTGGACTACAGTGCCGATAACGCCAAAGCCCGGCTGGCACCGCTGCTGCCGCAACGGGTTGACCAACTGGTCTGGCTGGGGCTGTCTGCCCGCACGGTGGCGGTGCTTGCGCCTTACATCACGGTGCTGCCGGTGCGCACGAAGGTCAACCTGAACACCGCTCAAGCCGAGGTGCTCTCGGCCTGCATCGAGGCACTGGACCTGGCCGGTGCGCGCCAGTTGGTGGCGGCGCGCGCGCTGGCGCATTTTCAGAAACTGGGCGATGTTGGCAAACTGCTGGGCGACCGCGCCGGCCAAATTGCCGATGCCCAGCACAGCGTGGCATCGCGTTTTTTCGAAGTGCGCGGGCGGCTGCGGCTGGACCAGGCCACGGTGCAGGAGCGCTCGGTGGTACAGCGCGACGGGCTTGATGTGAAGACGCTATGGCGCGAGCGTGGCGTGGTGGAGGTTGACCCGCGGGCCTCTCTACAATGAAGGGCACTTTGATGACGCTTTTTTTCAGGCGGAGCGCGTGGTTGCGCCCGGAAGGGTGAAAGCGGTCGCTGCGCCCTTCAGTCGCAATCCGCCGGTGCCCGAATTACCTTGCGGCTGCAAAGCCCCGTGGCACTCTCTCCCGAAAATCTGAATTTCCCGAAGTGCCCTGAAGACCGACATTCGCCCATGAACACCCTGATCGTCACCCTGCCCCAAGACCCGCCGCTGCCCAGCGCGCAGTTTGACTACGTGCTCACGCCCGAGGGGCGCACGGTCACCGGCCAGTCACGCGTGCCGGCCGCCTTGTTGCCGGTGGTGGTCAACGGCGAAGTGGTGGCCGTGGTGCCGATACAGGCCCTGTCCTGGCACCGGGTCCAGTTGCCCCGCGGGACGCTGGCCAGAAATTTTCTGTCCGAGAGCAGTTCGCCGCGTTTGCGTGCCATTCTGGAAGGCCTGCTTGAAGAGCGTCTGCTGGATGACCCTGCCCAGTTGCATTTTGCGCTGGCACCCGGTGCCCGTGATGACGCGCCCGTGTGGGTAGCAGTGTGTGACCGCGCCTGGTTGCGCACGGCGCTGCAAACACTGGAGCAGGCGGGCCGGCACGTGTCGCGCATCGTGCCCGAGTTTGCGCCCGCTGGTGCGGCTGACGGCGCGGGCAACGCCGATACCGATGCTGATGCCGATGCACTTCACGTGATCGGCACGCCCCAGTCTGCGCATATCGTTTTCACGCAGAACAGCGGCTTGACGGTGTTGCCGTTGTCGCAGATTGGCGTGGCGCTGGCGGCCTGGCCTGAAACATCGGCGATCGTGGCCGAGCCCTCTGTGGCGGCCCTGGCCGAGAGTTTTTTCAAACGCCCGGCTGGTTTGCAGCAAAACACACAACGCTGGTTGCGCGCCAACCAGTCAGGCTGGGACCTGGCGCAATTTGACCTGGTCAACTCCGGGCGCACCCGCACCTGGAAACGTGCGCTGGGCATCGCCCGGGCACTGTTGCAGGCACCACGCTGGCGCGCCGCGCGCTTTGGCCTGGTTGCGCTGTTGGGGGTGAATCTGCTGGGCTTGAACGCCTGGGCCTGGAAAGAGCGCAGCAACCTGGACCACAAGCGCCAGGCCGTTCGCGAGCTCCTCACGCGCACCTTTCCCGGCGTTCGTGTGGTGGTGGATGCACCGGCGCAAATGGCCCGCGAGCTGGCCCAGCTGCGCCAGGCAACGGGGGGCGTGTCAAACGGTGATTTTGAGACACTTATGGCATCATTTGGGGCGCTAGCCCTCGTCAATAAATCGCCTACAGCTATTGAATATATAGCAAATGAGGTTCGCATCAAAGGCCTGGACCTGAGCAGCATGGAGGTGGCAGAACTTGCCGCCAAGCTCAAACCCCAGGGCTATGCGGCGCGCCAGGACG
Organism: Rhodoferax sp.; assembly: GCA_031392805.1. Lineage (GTDB taxonomy): Bacteria > Pseudomonadota > Gammaproteobacteria > Burkholderiales > Burkholderiaceae_C > JANYCG01. Next base: position 5,733 of record JANMVO010000347.1, read on the forward strand.
CTGACAGCCTGCGCATCCGGCCCGAGGCAACGCCATGAGCGGCATGTTGTCAGAGCAGCTGGCCAAGGGACTGCCCGAAGTACTGTCCAAAGTATTGCCAGATCTATTTCACCCGGGGTCGTCATGGTTTTGACGGCCCAACTCAAAGCGCGCTGGGACGCTCTGGCAGGGCGTGAGAGGCGCTTGGCCATGATGGCCACCATGGTGGTCGCGGCAGCGCTGCTGTGGTGGCTGGCGCTGGCACCGGCACTGGCCACGCTGCGTGCCGCCGAGTTGGCGCACCGCTTGCTGGATGCCCAACTGCAGCAGATGCGCAGCCTGCAGGCGCAAGCCACTGCCCTGCAAGCGCAGCCCAAGCTGGCAGGCGATGAAGCCGAACGCACGCTGGACGCCTTGCTGAAGCAAAAACTGGCCGCCACCGCCCAAATGGTGGTGGTGGGCGAGCGCGCCACAGTCACCCTCAAAGGCGCAAGGGCCGACGCACTGGCGCAGTGGCTCACGCAGGCCCGCATCAATGCGCGGGCGGTGCC
>JANMVO010000405.1:0-3448 GCA_031392805.1 Rhodoferax sp.
CTCCTCGAGCGTGGTATTGCCCAGGCCATGGTTGTGAAACAGGTCAACGGCTGTGGAGATGATGCGCTCGCGCTTGAGGCGGGTCACCGCGTCGCGGATATCTTCCACCGGGTTGACATCGCTGGATCTGGCATTGGCGGCGTCCGAACCCAAGGATTTTCTTTTTGACACCTTGGCGGGAGGGGTACCTGTGCGATCTGCGCGAACGGGGACGTTTTTCATACCCATGAGTATAACTTCAGACCAGTGGTGAAAAAACCAGATCCATGCCGCCTTGGCGCGCCTCGAAGGCCCCTTGAACCGGCAGGCCAATCGACATGGCAACATCGCTGCGCCAGCGGCCCAGCGCCCGCACGCCCTCGTCCAGATCAACCGTGACCAGGGTGTAGGGCAGCTCCGGCGCAAAGGCCGGGTGAAAGGCATGGTGCGCCACCGTCCAGCTGTGGATGGTGCCGCTGGCCTTTGAGGAGAGCCAGGTGACCGCATCGGAGTAGCAGGCATCGCACAGCAGACGAGGGTAGTGGCGAACCTTGCCGCAGGCGCTGCAGCTTTGCAGCACCAGCTTGCCTTGGGCAACCGCATCCCAGTAGGGGCGGGCGAGTTCGCTGGTTTGGGGCGAGGGTTTCGGTGGCAAAGATGCCGGTGTGTGCGTGTTCATCATCATCCCCTGCGCATGATGGCCAGGGCACCATCGCCCATGTCGCCATACCCTGTCACCAAACCGAGCTCCACATCCTTCACCTGGGCGCGCCCGGCATCGCCGCGCAACTGGCGCACCAGTTCAACGATGTGATTCAGGCCCCACACGTGCGCTTGCGAGAGCAGTCCGCCGTGGGTATTGGTGGGCAGCGCGCCGCCCAGCTTCAGCCGGCCGCCCTGCACAAAAGGGCCGCCTTCGCCCTTGGCACAAAAGCCCATGTCTTCAAGCTGGCGGATCACCGCGTAGGTGAAACAGTCATAAATCTCCGCAACCTGGATGTCAGCCGGGGTCACTCCGGCCATCTGGAAGGCGCGGGGTGCCGCTTTGCCAATGCCCAGACTGGTCATGTCCGGGCGCTGGGTGATCGATCCAGGCGAGTCGGGGTGGCCTGCGGCAACACCCGAGATGTAGACCTTGCGGTGGCGCAAATCGCCCGCCCGCCCGGTCGCACTGATCACGACCGCTGCACCGCCGTCGCTCTCCAGGCTGCAGTCGAGCAGTCGAAACGGGTCGGCAATCATGCGCGAGTTGCGGTGGTCTTCCAGGGTGATGGGTTTCTTCATCACCGCGTTGTCGTTGAGCAGCGCATGCTCGCGGCAAGCCACCGCGACTTCGCCAAACTGCTCTACCGTGGTGCCATACAGTTCCATGTGGCGGCGCGCCATGGGCGCATACAGCTGCGCTGGTGCGATGGCACCCATGGCGTACTCGAATTCGGTCACAAAGTGGAACTGCGGCATGCCATGGATGCGCGCGCCGGCCTTGTTGGCGGCTGCGCTGACGTTGCGCCCAAAAGTGATCAGCACGTGGTTGCAGGCACCCGTGGCCACTGCCGCCGCCGCGCATTGCAGTGCCATCGCCGGGCTGGCCCCGCCGTGGGGAACCACCGCAGAAAAGCGCAAATCGGGCAGGCCAAAGTTGTCGATGAAGTCGTCAGCAGTACCACTGACGATGCCGATGGGGATGATGCCGTCGATGTCTTTGGGGGTCAGGCCCGCGTCGGCGATGGCCTTGAGTGACGACTCAATTTGCAGCTCAAACGCAGTCTTGGTCGAGCCGCGCATGTAAGCCGTCTCGCCAATGCCGGTGACGCAGGCTTTGTCGCAAAGGGTCATGTATGTTGTCTCCTGGGGTCAATCGAATTATGGCGACGGCGCACTGGCCGCCAAAGCCAAAGCGCGTTTTACTGCCATCTGTTTTAGTTCGTTGCGTTGCAGCTTGCCGGTGACGGTTAGCGGCAGGCTGGCGCAGGCTTCGATGTGGTCCGGCATTTTGTATTTGGAGGCCTCAGTGGCGCAATGGAGCAGCAAGGCCTTGACATCGAACTCCCCGGCAACTGCTGGGACCACGTAGGCAAAAATTCGTTCGCCGCGTGCGGCATCGGGCACACCGACCACGGCGGCATCTTTGACCGAGGGGTGGCGGCGCAGCACGGCTTCTACTTCAGCCGGGGACACGTTGATGCCTGCGCGCTTGATCATCTCGCTGACACGGCCGACAAAAACAAAATCGCCCTCGGCGTTCTGCAGGCCCATGTCACCGGTGCGGTAAAAGCCGTCTGCCGTGAAGGCCTTGATGTTTTGCGCCGCACTGGTGCCGCTGTAGCCCAGTGTGGTGTAGCCACGCACCTCGGCCAGGCCTGGCGTGCCAGCGGGAACTGTTGCACCGGTGGCCTCGTCAACGAATCGCATTTCCTGCCCTGGCAACGGTGGGCCCTGGCAATAGGCACGGCGTAACAGCGGCCAGTGGTGCCACGTCACAGCGCAATTGCCATAGGTCTCGGTGGCACCATAAATGTTGCACAACTCGGTTGCGCCAAGGGTTTCCACGGCGAACAAAAACTCTTCCGGGCTGCCGATGGTGACGCCTGTGCGCAAGCTGGCAAGTTTCTGCCTGTCATAGCTCGCGTGGTGGGCCATGGCAGCTGTCATCGCAGGCAAGGTGTACATGGCGCTGCAACGCTCGCGCTCAATCGTCTCCAGCGCCAGGGCCGTGTCAAACTTCTCCATCAACACCAAAGTAGCACCGTGCGAGAACGTGGCAGGCAGGGCGTTGGCAATGCCAAAGGCCCAGAACAGCGGCGATGACAGCAGCACGCGGTCTTCGCTGGTGAACCCCTGGCGCTCGCCAATGTTGAAGCCGTTCTCAATCACCGCGAAATGGCGCAGGGGCACCGCCTTGGGTGCGCTGGTGGAACCCGAGGTGTAAAGAACCAGCGCATCGTCGCAGGCGCTGGCCGCCTCACCAGGCGGCAGTGATTCAAGTCTTGGGGCGTTTTCAACACGGCTGCCGTAGCTTGCAAAGCGGGAGTTTCCACCCCCCAGCAGCCAGGTCCGATCCGCCGACGGCATCCCCAAAGTACCTTGCAACGCTTCCAGGCTGGCCTCGAAATCATGGTCACCAAAGCGTGCCGATGCCACCAGCATGGAGAGCTTCGCATCGGGCAATAAAAAAGCCAGCTCAGAGCGTGTTGACCAGGTACTCAGCGGGACTGCGGTGGCACCCACCGCACCTGCCCCCAGGCACACGTCCAGCCACTCGACACAGTTGCCCAGCAACAGACCGACGCGGTCGCCCCGCTTCACGCCAGCCGCCTGCAAGGCCCCTGCCAATTTGGCGGCACGGTCAGCCAGGTCGCGGTAGCTGAACCGCCCCTGCGTGCAGACGAGGGCGGTTGCCTGCGGAAAGGCTTGCGCCTGTTCACGCACCAGTTCAATCAGGGTTCGGGCAAAAGGGGCTTGCATCTAT
>JANMVO010000420.1:0-4369 GCA_031392805.1 Rhodoferax sp.
CCTTCAGTACGTGCCCAGCGGATTCGACCTGTCCGTGCCGCGCTTCACCCAGGACAACGTTATCAGCAAGGGCCAGAAAACGCGCTCACAGGTTCTTGGCGAACCCGTCACCGTCAATGGGAAACTGATCAGGGACAGCGGTTATCAGTTGCGCCAGCTCGATGAATTGCTAAGGGCGCATGACCTGCTGACCCGGCCGGTCGTGGTTGATGATCAAAAGCCAGAAGCCGAGGTTCGCGCCGATTTGCTTGAAAACCTCGGTCGTGCCGGAGATTACGTCATCGTCAACTACCGGCGTGAGGCGGTGGGGCAACTCGGCGGCGGGCACATCTCGCCTCTTGGTGCCTATGACGCCCAATCAGACTCGTTCCTGTTGATGGACGTGAACCCCGCCAGCGCGGGCTGGGTCTGGATGCCCACCACCACACTCATCAAAGGCATGCGCACCTTTGACACGGTGGAAAACCGTGGCTACATCCTGGTTCAACCGCGTTAAAACCCTGTTAAACCCCCACTGACGCCTGCTAAGCGCCCGCTCGTCTGAGCCACAATATCCCCCGTGGCCATTCCCCAGACATTCATCCAGGAGCTTCTAGCCCGCGCCGACGTGGTGGACATCGTCGGGCGTTACGTGCAGCTCAAAAAAGGCGGGGCCAATTTCATGGGGCTGTGCCCGTTTCATGGGGAGAAGTCACCATCGTTCTCGGTCAGCCCAACCAAGCAGTTCTACCACTGCTTTGGCTGTGGCAAAAACGGCAACGCCCTCGGCTTTTTGATGGACCACGCGGGCATGAGCTTTGTGGAGGCCGTCAAAGACCTGGCCCAGCAATACGGCATGCAGGTGCCTGAAGAAGAAGGCACGCCGCAAGACCGCGCACGTGCCGCTGAGCAACGGCAAAAGCAGACCACGTTGAACGACGTGCTGGAGAAAGCCGGTGACGCCTACCGCAAGCACCTCAAAGACTCGCCGCGCGCGGTGGACTATTTCAAGGGCCGGGGCGTCAGCGGCGACGTGGCAAAACAGTTTGGCCTGGGCTACGCGCCCGAGGGCTGGCGCAGCCTGGCCAGCACCTTCCCACATTACGACGACCCGCTCTTGGTGGAAAGCGGGCTGGTGATCCTGAACGCCGAAGACGGCGAGGATGAAAAGCGCTACGACCGCTTCCGTGACCGGGTGATGTTCCCAATCCGCAATGTCAAAGGCGAATGCATCGGCTTTGGCGGGCGGGTTCTAGGGGATGACAAACCAAAATATTTGAATTCTCCAGAGACGCCCGTCTTCAGCAAAGGCCGCGAGCTGTATGGCCTGTTCGAGGCCCGCAGTTCATTGCGCGAGATGGGTTACGCGCTGGTGACCGAGGGCTACATGGACGTGGTCGCGCTGGCCCAGCTGGGCTTTCCCAACACGGTGGCCACGCTGGGCACGGCCTGCACCAATGACCATGTGCAAAAGCTGTTTCGCTTTACTGACGCCGTCGTCTTCAGCTTTGACGGCGACGCCGCTGGCCGACGCGCCGCGCGCAAGGCGCTGGACGCCGCCCTGCCCTTTGCCAGCGACGTGCGCAACGTGAAGTTTTTGTTCTTGCCGCCTGAGCACGACCCCGACAGCTTTATCCGCGAAAACGGCAAAGACGCGTTTTCGCGCTACGTGAGCGAAGCCGTGCCCCTGAGCCGCTTTTTGATCGACGCTGCCCGTGACGGCTGCGACCTGAACAGCATTGAGGGCCGCTCGTTGCTGGCCAGCAATGCCAAGCCGCTGTGGATGCAGTTGCCCGATGGCGCGCTGAAGCGCCAACTGCTGACCGAGATTGCCGACCTGGTGCAACTGGCCGGGCGGGAACTGACCGACTTGTGGATTCCAAAACAGGCAGCAGGCACCGGTGCAAAAGCCGGCCGGTACCAAGCGGGTAAACATCAGGGTGGGGACTATCAAAACAGCAGCCATGAGAGCAATAGCTATTATAATAATAGCTACTCAAGCAATCAGGACGAGGGCTACAGGCATAAATTATCGTCAAAACTTGCTCAGAAGCCGCGTTTGGGCATGCGTGCGCTCCCGGCCAGCCGCGCTGACCACGCCACGCGCCTGCTGCTGGGCAACATGGCCACGTGGGACAGCCTGTCGGGCGAAGACCATGCCATGCTGTGTGAGCAGCCTGCACCGCACGGGCCGCTGTTCGTCTGGTTGGAGAGCCAGGTGCACGAGCACGGCCCGCAGCCCTGGGGCGCGCTGCGCGAGGGCCTGCGCGGGTTTGAGAGCGAAGACCTGGCGGTGCGCCTGATGTCGGGGCCGCACCTGGGTGACCCGGATGAGGCTGGCGACAGCGCCGAGTCAGAACAGGAGCTGCGCAGCCTGCTCAACCGCATGTTGGTGGAACGCCTGAAAGCGCAGGAAACCGAGGCGATTGAGGCGGCCAAGGCCGACCCGGCGGCACTGGCCCGCTACCGCGATTTGCAGACCCGACGGCGTGCTCTTGAGGCCGCCACAGCGGCTGGCATGGCAAAGTCAAATTGAATTTCTTGAATTTAGAGGTATAATCCAAGGCTGTACTGGCAAGAGCGACAGCAGCACCTCCGGGCCCGGCCAACCGATGACTCAGTTCAAAAACAACTGCATGGGGCCACCTTACCGCAAGGACTGCATTCCAAATGTTCGCCCACACATCTTGCCAATGTGGCGCTTGCCAATGTCGATTTGGCCAAAGTGGATCTTGCAAAAGTGGATTCTGCCAATGTCGATCTTGCCAAAAGTGGCGCTTTTTTTACTGGACCATTGCGTTGACCACAACAGTGCCCATCTGCTTTTTTAGTCTTTGAAGTGTTGAGGTTCTTAAATGCCCGCTCAAAAGTCCACAAAGTCTGCTCAGCCCGCTGCCAAGACAGCGGCGAACGCCATGCTCCTTTCGGCGCCCAAATCGGCCTCGCAAAAGGCACAAAACGCACAAAATGCAAAAAAGGCGGCTCCCGAAAAGGATGCTGCCAAAGTGACCGCCACGAAAGTTAACCCAGTGTCCAAATCAGTTTCAGCAACCACCTTGCCAGCCAAGACACCAGCCGCAATAGATTCAAAGAAAGCCACAGTGGGAGTTGCTGCCGCTGATGCCCCTGGAAAGAAAAAACCGGGGCGTCCGCCCAAAGCGGCGGCTGAATCAGACGCTCCCCAGACCGGTGCCAAACGCGGTCGTAAGCCAAAAGACGCTGGTCCTGAAGTCAAAGCCAGCGATGACACTGATCTGTCCGACATCGAGGCCGACCTCGTTGGCGAGCCGGTTGTAACGGGGGAGAAAATAAAACCCCTGCGCATGAAAATCAGCAAGGCCAAAGAGCGCGCGCTGATGAAAGAGTTTGGCCTGGACGACACCATCCTGTCTGAAGAAGACATGGCCAAACGCCGCCAGCGCCTCAAAGCCCTGATCAAGCTGGGCAAGACCCGTGGCTACCTGACGCACGGCGAGATTTCTGACCACTTGCCTGACAAGCTGATTGACGCGGAAACCATGGAATCCGTGATCGCCACCCTGAATGACCTGGGCGTGGCGGTTTATGAGCAAACGCCGGACGCCGAGAGCCTGATCCTCACCAACAGCGCCCCTGCCGGTGCCACCGAAGAAGAGGCCGAAGAAGCCGCTGAGGCGGCCCTCTCTACCGTGGACAGCGAGTTTGGCCGCACCACCGATCCGGTGCGCATGTACATGCGCGAAATGGGCACGGTAGAGTTGCTCACGCGCGAAGGCGAGATCGAAATTGCCAAGCGCATTGAAGGCGGCTTGATGGCGATGATGGAAGCGATCTCGGCTTCCCCCGCCACCATTGCAGAAATCCTGCGCCTGGGCGAAGACATCCGCGAAGGCAAGATCGTCATCACCACCGTGGTAGACGGCTTCTCCAACCCGAATGAGGCCGACGACTATGTGGCCGAAGAAGACTTCGATGAGTTTGACGCCGAAGACGACGATGACGGCAAAGGCGGCTCCAAGGCGTTGACCAAAAAACTGGAAGAGCTGAAAAAAGAGGCCCTGAGCCGCTACGACCGCCTGCGCGAGCTGTTTGAGAAAGTTCACAAAACCTACGACAGGGAAGGCTACGGCACGCCGCATTACGTGAGTGCGCAAAAGGCATTGAGCGAGGAGCTGATGTCGATCCGCTTCACCGCCAAGGCGATCGAGAAGCTGTGCGACATGGTGCGCTCGCAGGTCGATGACATCCGCAAGAAAGAGCGCGAGCTGCGCCGCATCATTGTGGACAAATGCGGCTACCCGCAAGAGCATTTCATCGCCGATTTCAGCGGCCGCGACAAGAATGGCAACAAGGTGCCCAGCCAGTTGCTCAACCTGAAATGGATCGAGAAACAGGCCGCTGCCGGCAAGCC
>JANMVO010000425.1:0-4690 GCA_031392805.1 Rhodoferax sp.
CGCTGCCGCCGATGCGCGGGAGCGTGTGGCTGCGCAGATGGCCCTGGCCGATGTCCCGCTGCCGGATTTTCTGAACGAGGCGGTCGTTCCGTACGAGGACGATGCCGTCACACGGCTTATCCTGGACGCCCACGATATGCCGACGAAAAACAGCGCGTAGCCATTGCCCGCACCCTGCTCAAAAACCCGCCCATCATGATTTTTGACGAAGCCACCAGCGCGCTGGATTCGGCCAACGAGCGCGCCATCCAGGCCGAGCTGCAAAGCGTAGCGCAGAACAAGACCACGCTGGTCATCGCCCACCGCCTGTCCACCGTGGTGGACGCGCACGAGATTCTGGTGATGGACGCCGGGCGAATCATCGAGCGCGGCTCGCATGCCCAGCTGCTGGCGGCCAACGGGCGCTATGCGGCGATGTGGGCGCTGCAGCAGAGTGCGGAGTGAGTTTGATGGTATTTTGGGGCTGTAGTCCTCGTGGGATATGCGTTAGTAGCTACTAACTAAATAGCATTTTCAATTTGAAAAGAAGGTGGTTGTGCCTCCTGGCATGACGTCGGATGTGACATGCCTCAAGCGCCGGCTGCCATCAGCGCTGAAAGTTTGGCCAGAGCCTCGGAAACAATCCGCCCCTGCGTTTCGATATTCCCCATGATTTCCTGCGGCGTGCGTGTGTCCAAGTTGGTAACCACGGTGGGGTTGACGGCCTTCAAGTCGAACACGGCCGCGTCGATGTCGCTGGCTTTGACCTCCAGCTCATGAGCCGCCCTCTCGTTTTCCCGAATTTGTGCATCCACGGCTGACAACTTCGAATCGCTCGCTTTGTCTTTTTTGAGACGTTTGAGCCTTTCCTTGAGGTCAATCACTGTCGCTTTGACTTTCGATGCCTCGTCCAACAGCGGTTGCATTTCTGCGCGTGCCGTGGCACGTCGCGCAGCAAAATCCACTGTCCAGGAATAACGGCCGGCGCCTTCAGCTTTGCCACGTGAAGCGAGCATGCGTGCATAACTTGGGAACGGGTTGCCGACATTGCCCTCATCGGCCAGCCATTCCGTCGTGAGAATGCCAGGCAATTGCGCTTCAGCCAGCACAGCGCCGTTTTGGTCAAAGCCAAAATGCGCCAAGGTCAGCGGCGTTTTCTTCCCGACCTTGACGTATGACAGGTCGTAGTACCAGATCTTCCCGGTCTTCTTGCCCTTGGTGAAGAACAACAGGTTGGTTTTGACACCGGCACCGGCGGTAGAGAACACACCACCCGGCAAGCTGATGATGGCCCACAAATCGCATTCGTCCACCAGTTTGCGTTTGGTCTCCACAAAGGCGCTTTCATTGGTGCGGAACAGCAAGCCTTCATCCAGCACGATGGCGCAGGTGCCCTTGGGTGCCAGTTCAGCCAAAATATCCTGCACAAAAAGAACCTGCGTTGCGCTGGTTTCAAACGAAAAGATTTTCTGTGCGTCTTTGCCTTCCTTTCCACCAAAAGGCGGGTTGGTCAGGATCACGTCAAACGTTTTGGGCGCTTGATCGAATAAAGCGCCATAGGTGGTGCGACGAGTCAGCGAGTTGCCATGCCACAAGTTGGGCTGGTCAATGCCATGCAAGACCAAATTGGCCAATGCAATGGGAAACACAAGGTTCTCTTTTTCACGGCCAAAAAAGGTGTCGTGCTTGAGCGTGTCGATGTCTGTGCTGGTCACGGTTTTCCCAAGCTGGCGGGCCATATGCTCGTAGGCAATGGCCAGGAAACCACCTGTGCCGCAGCAGGGGTCATACACCGTTTGCCCCAATTGCGGATTGACGGTGTGCACCATGGCGCGGATCACCTCGCGCGGGGTGAAGAACTGGCCGCCGTCGGAATTCTTCTCACCCATCTTGAGCAGCAGATCCTCATACACCTGTGACAGGGTGAAGAAGTGCTGGTCATCCACATGGTTGATATTGATCTCGTGCACCTTGTCCAGAATGTCGCGCAGATTCGCTTCTGAATCAACACGCACCTTTTCCACCGCCGTCATGGTGCGGCCCATGATGCGCTGCTTGCGGCTGGCGTTGGGGTTGGGCAGGCCGGTGCGGTGATCGGTATCCAGGCTGTGCAGGTGGGGCAGCAGCTCTTTGTTGATGAAGTCGAACAGCGCGCCATCACCCGCTGCAAATAATTCTTGGCGCTTCCAGCCAAAAGCTTTGCCGTAACTGGTTTTGGGATGGCCAGATTGGTCCGAATGGGGCGCGGCCCAGTCCTGCCATCGAAAAGGGCAGTTCAGCACGGGTGAAAAATCGGCACCCACGGCTTCGGCTTCCTCGCGCGCCCTCGCTTCCTGCGCGTCCAGAATGCGCAGAAACAGAATCCAGGTCAGCTCGGGCACATATTGCAATGCACTCGCGCAGTTGGACCTGCGCATGACATCGCAAATGCTTTTGACAAACGCCGACAGTGATTGCGTGGAGGCAATGGCCTTGGTGGCTTTGGGCTTGCGCGGCGATGCCACTGCGGCAACATTTCTCTTTGGTCTGGCCATTGCATCATTTCCCTGGTTTCTTTTGTTCCAGCTTCTTTTTCGCCGACGCAATCTGCTGGATGCTGGCGTCGGGTTTGGGCAAGTTCTCGGGCATGGTGCCACCCAGCTCTTGAATGGTCTGGCGCACCTTGCGCCCCACGTCGAAGTGCGTCCGGTTGGCTTGGGTTTTGCCTTGCACCTGGTCCCGGCGCAATTTTTCTTCCGCCTGCGTGGCGCGGAACAGGTTGGCCGCCAACTCGGTGCTGCCCATGTGGTCCAGAATCTTCTGGCTCTTCTTCAAATCCTTGCGGGCATGGATTTCCCGGTTGCCTAAACCACCGTATAGCCCCTTGTACCCATGGTCCTGAAAGATGGCGTAATCGAGACTGGTTTCAACACCTGCGTCTTTTGCCGCAGCGGCAAGGTGTTTGTTGTGGGCCGCCAGCTCATTGCGGACGGCCAGCCGTTTGTCGTTTTCGCTGAGCTGCGCAAACTTGGCATCGTCGGCCAGCTCCTGGCGCCGTGTCTGCATGGCGAAGTAAGTCTGGCCGTTGGCAATGATGGGCTTGCTGGGGTCGCCGTTCTGCACGACGAGGTAACAGGCGTAGCGGGACAGGCGAATATCTTCCACCTGGCGTTTCGCCCCCGACCCAATGTCGACCATTGTGAGGACATCCTCAATATGGTCTGACACGGGCTGGCCACTGTTGTGGCAGGCCTCTCTGGCGCGCTCGACGACCGGTAGAAAGTGACGGTACTGCGAGTAGTCCAACACGCTGGCCAGTTGGCGAGCCAGCCAGAAGTCATTGCCATCGGCATCGACGTGGCGGATGCTCTCGAAGGTGGCGTGGTGCTGCATAGCGATGCGTTTGTCAGTCATGGTGATGTCCCAGGGATTCAAAGGCTTGTGCGAGCACACGGCTTGGAAGCCGATGGATGTCTTGCAATTGCGTCTGCACTGACTTCCGCGCTATTTCCACTTCGGCCAGCTGGGCTTTTAGACGACCTGCAATTCGGCGTTGTTCGCCTAACTCTGGCAAGTAGAGCGGAATGGACCTAATGACACTCTGCGAAATATTTCGCATTGAGTCGCTTGTGCCAGTCGCTAAGTGTTCGATATGTTCGCGCGCCTTCGAGGTGCGCAACGCAAAAAGCAAAAAATCTTTGCAGACGCGTCCCTCGTCAACGACTAGCCTAAGGGTCTTGTCAGAAAGAAGTCGAAACGGATAGTCCCTATCCACAAGAACTACCGCACCCACGAATTCTTTCGTGTTGGCACGAGAAATCAAGAAATCGCCTTTCTTAACTTTGTGGCTTTCGGCAGGTTCATAGGCATCATTCAATGCCTTCGCTTCATCAGCGTTAAAGTTTGACCACGTCAAAGCACTAACCTTCAGGACGCCCAACTTATCAGGGCCTGCAAGTACCTCCGCAGTTTGGAAGCTTTTTCCAGACTGGATAGCCAGAAGTACATTGCCTAGAGTAATTGCGCCATTCATACCCCAAACAACCTCGCTTTAGCATCGCGCACCACCCGCACCGGTGCCCCCAACCCACGCAAGGCATTCAGCCCGCCCGCGATCTTGATTTCCGGCACCTCCCACAGCGCCGGCGTTTCCAGCGCATCGGTACCACCCTGGGAGAACTGCTGCCCAAGGCCTTTGATCACGATGGCGGCCTTGCTTTCCATTCCATCCAGCCAAGGCTGGTTGTGGGTGACAAACATGGCGCCACGTTCCGGGCGTTTCAAGGCACGGGCGTGGTAACCGTGGTGGCCAAAAAAATCGTAGAGGTCAAAGTCGTTCATCTGGTCGATCTCGCGGATCACTTCGGGGCTGAAGTTGTCACCCAGCAGGTGGTCGATCAGTTGCCGGCGTTTTTGCGCTTCAATCCACAGGGCGCGGAAATCGTCCAGGTTGTTTGCCTCGCTCACCACGCGCGCTATCACTTCACGCCTGTATTCATCCACCGGAATCGGCGTGTCGCGGCCGTCGCGGCTGCACAGGATAAAACGGCCCAAGGGATTGACCACCAAAGAATGCCCTTGCACCTCGGCGACACGGGGGCCTTCGCCATCCTCTGTGTCTCCACCATCTCCGCCCCCACCGCCGCCACCGCCACCCTGTCCGCCACTACCGATGCGTGGCGGTTTGGTGATGAAGTCGGTGCCAAACAGCAGGGTCACATCGGTGTAGTCG
>JANMVO010000429.1:0-3282 GCA_031392805.1 Rhodoferax sp.
CGCGAATGCAGCACGTCGCCGACGATGGCCACGGTGAGGTTGGAGAAATCTTTTTTATAGTGCCGGATGGTGAACATGTCCAGCAGGCCCTGCGTAGGGTGGGCGTGGCGGCCATCCCCGGCGTTGATCACATGCACATGCGGCGCCACGTGCTGCGCAATCAGGTACGGTGCGCCCGACTCGCTGTGGCGCACCACAAACAGGTCGGCCGCCATGGCCGACAGGTTGGCAATGGTGTCGAGCAGCGACTCGCCCTTGGACGCTGACGAGCGCGCGATGTCAAGGTTGATCACGTCCGCGCTCAGGCGGGTTGCGGCAATCTCAAAGGTGGTGCGGGTGCGGGTGGAGTTCTCAAAGAACAGGTTGAACACGCTCTTGCCGCGCAGCAGCGGCACCTTCTTCACCTCGCGGTCGTTGACCGAGCAGAAGTTGGCGGCGGTGTCCAGAATGTGCGTCAGCAGGCTTTTTGGCAGGCCTTCAATTGACAGCAGATGGATCAGTTCGCCATGCTGGTTGAGTTGGGGGTTGCGCTGGTGGAGCATGGCGGGCGTGAGTTTAAAGACTCTCCACGTTGAAGCTGAATTGCCCCGACGCACTGCGCGCAAGCGCCAGCGATTGCGACGCCGGCAAGGTGACACGGGCGGCGCAAAAATCAGGCTGGATCGGCAGTTCGCGCCCACCCCGGTCCACCAGCACCGCCAGCTTGACGCTGGCCGGGCGGCCGTAGTCAAACAGCTCGTTGATGACGGCGCGAATGGTGCGCCCGGTGTACAGCACATCGTCCAGAATGATGATTTCGGCACCATTGACATCAAACGGCAGTGACGTTGGCCCGCCGCTTGCAAGCCCGCGCTGCGCAAAGTCATCGCGGTGCAGGGCGGATGAAATGATGCCAGCCTTGCCCGCAAGGTGCATGTCAATCTGCAATTGCGCAGCCAGCCACGCCCCCCCGGAGGTAATGCCCACCAGCCGGGTCTGCGGACCACGCAAGCCCTGAACACCACGTATCAACTCTGCGTACAGTGCCCGCGCATCCAAAACCAGTGGGCTCAATCGATACTCCTTAAAAACTGTTCAAGAATGATGCAGGCCGACATGGCATCGGCGTCCTTGGCCCCCAGGGACAGCGCCTCGGTGGTGCTGTAGCGCTCGTCCACTTCAAACACGGGCAGATTGAACCTGCCGCCGAGCTGCCGGCCAAAGCGGCACGCGCGCACAGTATTTTCATGCTCGGCCCCATCGGGATGAAATGGCACACCGATGATCAATGCATCGGGCTGCCAATCGGCCAACAGCTGGGCAATTTTGACAAACCGCGCATCGCCCTGCGCGTGGATGCTGCCCTGGGGCTGGGCACTGCGCAGCACGCGGTTGCCCACCGCCACGCCGGTTCTCTTGAGGCCAAAATCCAGCGCTAGGAATGTTTTCAACCCGGGCGGCACACTGTTTGCATTGGGCGCCCGCAGGGTGCTCACGCGTGGCCCGCCTCACCCGAGATCATCCAGGCTTGCAAGCCCAGCAGCAGCAAGGCCTTGTCATAGCGCTGCTCGACCGGCGTGTCGAAGATGACGGCGCTGTCGGCATCCACCGTGAGCCAGCTATTCTCGCCCAGCTCCGATTCAAGCTGTCCCTGGCCCCAGGCCGAGTAGCCCAGAGACACCAGCACTTTGCGCGGTCCGGCACCGGTTGACAGCGCTTCCAGCACGTCTTTGGAGGTGGTCATCTCCAGGCCGCCCGGGATCGCCATGGTGGAGGCGTAAACAGATTCCTGGGGCTTGTCTGCAAGAGAAAAAGTGGGTTCGTGCAGCACGAAGCCGCGCTCGGTTTGCACCGGCCCGCCATGAAACACCGGGGTGTCGGCAAGGTCCGCACGCAGCAGCGGGAGTTCCACCTTGTCAAACAGCACTTTGAGATTGATGTCACTGGGTTTGTTGATGACCAGCCCGAGCGCGCCACGCTCACTGTGTTCGCAGACATACACCACGCTTCTGGAGAAAGTCGCATCCTGCAATCCGGGCATGGCAATCAAAAAATGATTGGTCAGGTTAAGTGGGGCAGAATCGCTGGACATACCCTGATTTTAACGGCGATCATGGAAAAGCAATTCGGCACTGGTTTGATGTGGTTTCGCCGCGATCTTCGCACCGACGACAGCGCCGCGCTGTGTGAAGCCCTGAAACGCTGCCGACAGGTGCATTGCGTCTTCATTTTCGACAGCGAGATTCTGGATGCGTTGCCGCGCGCCGACCGGCGCGTCGAGTTCATCCGCGAGTGCCTGCTGGATCTGGATGCCAGCCTGCGACGTTTAAGCAACCATCCGGACGCCGGCCTGATCTTGCGCCACGGCGTGGCCAGCCAGAGCGTGGTGGCGCTGGCAAAAGAGTTGCATGTTGAAGCCGTTTTTGCAGCGCACGACTATGAGCCCCAGGCGATTGCGCGCGACGCAAAAGTGCGCGGCGCGCTGGCTGATGCTGGCATGGCACTGCACACTTTCAAGGACCAGGTGGTGTTTGAAGGCCGCGAGGTTTTGACCAGGACCGGCATGCCCTATTGCGTGTTCACCCCGTATAAAAATGCCTGGCTGGCCAAGGTGGATGACACGCACCTTCAGTCGCACGACACTGCGCCCCACGCCAGCGCACTGGCACCACGCCCGACGGAAATGCGTGGCGGGGTGCCGACGCTCAGGGAGATTGGTTTTGAGACCACCAACTTGAAGGCGCTAAAAATCCCGGCGGGATCAAGCGGAGGCCGACAACTATTTGCAGAATTTTTTGAGCGCATGGACCAGTACCATGAGACGCGTGATTTCCCCGCTGTCAAAGGCCCCAGCTATCTGGGCGTGCACCTGCGCTTTGGCACGGTGTCCATTCGCAAGCTGGCCGCCACTGCGCTGGCCCGAACCTTTCAGGGGAGCCATGGCGCTTCTGTGTGGCTCGGTGAATTGATCTGGCGCGATTTTTACTTCGAGATTCTGGCGAATTTCCCGCATGTGGCCAGTGGCGCTTTTAAACCTGAATACGATGCGATCACGTGGGAGCACGGCAAACGGGCGCAAGGGCTGTTTGCCGCCTGGTGCGAAGGGCGGACCGGCTACCCGCTGGTCGATGCGGCCATGGCCCAGCTCAACCAGACCGGCTACATGCATAACCGGCTCAGAATGGTGGCCGCAAGTTTTCTGGTCAAAGACCTTGGCATCGACTGGCGCTGGGGTGAAAAATACTTTGCCGAAAAGCTGAATGATTTCGACCTGTCCGCCAACAACGGCGGCTGGCAATGGGT
>JANMVO010000483.1:0-1892 GCA_031392805.1 Rhodoferax sp.
CGTGGCGGATTCACGCATGCGAACAAACGGACGCTCGCTGCGCTCTACCTGGGGCACGTCCAGGCTCAGGGTGATTTCGCGAATCGCAGACTGCGCCGGGTCTTCAGCCATGGCGGCCTGCGTGTCAAAGCCCAAGCCCAGCACTGGCGGCATGCCAGGCTGGCTGGCGGGCAGCACCATGCGCCCGGGCATGACCCCGGCCACAAAGCCCAGGCGCGACGCATGTTGCGCCACAAAGCCAGGGCTCCAGGCGGCGTTGCGCGCGCGCAGGGTGAAACTGAGCTGGCCATCATGGCCACCCGCAAAATGATCCAGCTCGCGGGCGCGGGCGACCTCGTCACGCATTTCAGGAAAATCGGGTGCGCCATTGAGCGCGTCGGCAAAGGCCTGGGCTTTGATCACGAATTCTGAATATTCAATCTCGTTGAGCGCGCCCGAGCGGTTGGCCAGTTGGACACCCGCCTGCAGCCCGCTGTAGCGCTGGCCTGCCAACGGCAACTCCCATTGCTGGCTGACCACATTCAGACCTTCAATGGCAAAGGGTTTGCTGCCCACGCGGCGTGTGCCGGGCATGGCCGCCAGCGCCGCATCACCCGACGCTGCCGCCTCCAGCACAATCGGCGCGATAACGTCAATCAGCGCATCGAGCGTTGGCTTTTTGTGGGGCGCGGCCCGCGCGAAACTGCCCAAACCAAACGCCGGGTCCAAACCGGAATCAAATACTGGATCGATGGGACCGGGCTCGCTGAGGCCGGCACCGCCGGGGCCAGCTTCGTTAAAGCCTGGCCCAGAACTGCCAGTTTTGCGTTCTATAGCGCTATCCTCAGGCTGAGCCTGCAGCGGTGCGTTTTTTCTGGAGGTCCAGGCACCGTGTGCAACGACGCCAGCGAGCACCAGGCCACCTGCCACAGCCAGACCCAGTTGCAAGCTGCTCATCGTCATGGTCATGCCAATTCAGCCAGAGAAACGGCTGCCTCCATGTCAACCGCAACGATGCGCGAGACGCCCTGCTCCTGCATCGTTACGCCAATCAACTGCTCGGCCATTTCCATGGCGATCTTGTTGTGGCTGATGAATAAAAACTGGGTCTATTTGCTCATGCTGGACACCAGTTTCGCATAACGTTCGGTGTTGGCATCGTCCAGCGGTGCATCAACTTCGTCCAGCAGGCAAAACGGCGCCGGATTAAGCTGGAAAATTGCAAACACCAGCGCAATCGCCGTCAAGGCCTTTTCGCCGCCCGACAGCAGGTGAATGGTCTGGTTTTTCTTGCCCGGTGGCTGCGCAATCACCTGCACGCCAGAATCGAGAATCTCTTCGCCGGTGATGACCAGGCGCGCGTTGCCACCGCCAAACAGCTCCGGGAACATTTTGCCGAAGTGCTCATTGACGGTGTTGAAGGTGCCTGAGAGCAACTCGCGGGTTTCACCGTCGATCTTCTTGATGGCGTCTTCCAGCGTGGTCATGGCTTCGGTCAGATCAGCCGTTTGCGCATCCAGGAACTGCTTGCGTTCGCGCGCGCTGGCCAGCTCGTCGAGCGCGGCCAGGTTGACAGCACCCAGCGCCATGATGTCGCGATTAAGGCGGTCAATGTCGTTTTGCATGCCTGGCAGGCGAACCTTGCCATCTTCAATCGACCTGGCCACGGCCTCCAGGTCCGCCTGTGCATCCAGCAGCAACTGGGCGTATTGCTCAAAGCCAAGGCGCGCGGCCTGCAAACCGGCCTGCGCGGCTGCAGCCGTCAAACGAGCCAGCTCCTCATGGGCTCTTTGCTCTTCTGCCCTTATGGAATCTGCTTGTTGCGCTGCTGTTTCTATAGCGCGTGACAATTCAGCCCGGCGTGCGTCCAGGCTGCGCATGGTGAAGGCGGCTTCTTGCGCCTGACGCTCCAG
>JANMVO010000488.1:0-1601 GCA_031392805.1 Rhodoferax sp.
GTGACCAGCGTTGCAACGATAACTTGAACGGCACCACCCGTTGCCGCTGCTCGCCCAAGCCGTCAATGCCCAGCGTCATTACATCGCCGGGCATCAGCGTGAGGAACTGGCCGCGATAGCTGACGATTCAAGGATCCAGCCCCTGCAACCACCCCGCCGCCTGCCTGATCTGCACCCGGCCGAAGTCCTGCTCGTGGCGCAGGTTGCGAACCACTTGCACGGCCTGCGCGTCAGCCCATTGCCCGGCAAATCGCTTCAAGGCTGCATGCGGTTTGCTGTCGCCAAGCTTGCATTCGATCAGGTGCGTCAGCGTATCGCCCGCGGGGGCTTTGTGGCTCAGACAAAAGTCAACTTCCGCCCCGTCTTTGGTACGCACGTAATGCAAATCCACCTCTTTGCCTTTTGCATCTTGCTGCCAGTGCACGTGTTTGAGCAAGTGGCAGGCCACCAAGTTTTCGAATCGGATGCCCTCGTCACCTTGCACCAGGCCCGTGTCAAAAAAGTAAACCTTAGGCGTCTGCAAGGTGGCCCGCGCAATGTTGTGATGCCAGGGACGCACCACGAAAACAATGTAGAGCGCCTCCAGAATTTCAAGATACCGCTTCAGGGTGACGGGTGACACATTCAGGTCGCGTGCGATGGACGCCAGCGACAGCGGCGAGCCCACTCGCTGGCGCAGCAGATCGGTGAACAGCCGCATCGCCGTGAGCTCATGCAGGCGTGAAAACTCCAGTACATCGTTGCGGATGAGGCCGTCAAAATACTGCCTGCGCCAGCGCTGTGCCTCGTCGTCGCTCTCGGCCAGACAGGGCTCAGGAAAACCGCCACGTGTGAGCAGGTGCGTGAGCGCATCGGCGGGCGTGGCCCCGGTCTGCGCACACCATTCACGCGTTGAGATCGGATGCAACCGCCACGCAAAAAAACGGCCTGCCAGCGATTCACCCGCTTGGCGAAACGTGTCGAGCCGTGCGCTGCCGGTCACCAGCAATTGTTGCCGTTCAGGCTTGCCGTCAAACACGCCTTTGAGCCACGGCTTCCAGGCAGGCATTTTGTGGATTTCATCCAGCACCAGCAGCTTCGCTTGCGGGCTCCAACCTTGGCGCACGATCACGGCGCGGTCGTCGGCGACGTCGTAGTTGAGGTACTGGCCCGGCGTGCTGGTCAGCAACATCCGGCTCAAAGTGGTTTTCCCAACTTGGCGCGGGCCGGTGACGAACACCATTTTTTTAGCCAAGTCACGGACTATCAGGTCGTCAAGATAGCGTTTCATGCGACTATTTTATACACCAATATTAAATAGTCGCGACTTTTTGATATTAATCGTTATTAAAGACGTAATCTATCAGGCTTTGAAATCAATGGGATTTGTTTTCTCGCAGTTCGGGCGCACTGCAAAGCCACGCGTCACGAGCGTTTGTGGTGGCCTGAACCCCCGCACCGCGTCTGGCGCTCGTCTGCCACAGCCTTGAAGCACGGAAATCTCAGGGTCTGGGGGCCGCGCAGCGGACCGACAGAGCCGCGCTTGTTTGAGCGCAGCGAGTTTGCGCGGCGGCCCTGGGATTGAGTACTGCAAATGGTTGCCCGAAGGGCCTGCGGCAGTT
>JANMVO010000503.1:0-2885 GCA_031392805.1 Rhodoferax sp.
TTGCATTCGCCTTCATGGCGTCGCAGGCCGCCTTGTCCGTCTTGTATTGCGTGCTGATCCGGGTTTTTCCGGTCTTGTAATCAGCCTGCGCCATCGTCGCCGCCTGCGCCAGCGGGAGAGCCAGCATGCCAGCGACGAGCAGAGAAGCCTTGAGTCGAAAAATTTTGATCATGATAAAAAAGTCCTTTAGGGTTGAAAAAAAAGGGAAATTGCGACGTTGCGGGCCAAGCCGAACCGAGCAGTTACTTCACTGCGCCAATCAGGTTTGCGTTTGATGCCTGCCGCCAGTTCAAACCATCGGTCACAGGGTCGCCTGACAGGCCTTCAAAGTGAATGCCGTCAAACCCGGAAAGGGTTCGAAAATCATCCTCTTCGCTGGCCAGCGCAAGCCAGCCCAAGACTGCAAAAGCAAATGCTGGAATAATCACGAGGGCAAGTATCAGGAAGGCAATCAGGCTCATTGGGTCTCCTTTCAGCATCTGGTCAATGAGCCTTCAGTATCTGTATTGCGCAACGCCACGAACAGCGGACACAACCGCCATTGGCCGTAGTAGTTCTCCTACGTGGCGGGACACCTGCGCGACTGGAAATGCCGTTTGTAGGAAACGTCTGTCAAAAATGCGGGCATTTGCCAGTTAGCCTTGCTGTAAATTCAAAGGCATACTGCTATAAAGTCTTTTTATGTTTTCCCCATGTTCTTCACTTCAATAGCCGCAAGTCATCTTGATGATGAACGCGATGCCAAAAGTGAACCTGAACAACTGGCTCTGAATTTCAAGGAAGTAGTGTCACAGCTCATGCCTTCGCTCCAGACTTACATCGTTGAAGACAGCCAGGTCATCCGCGAAAGCCTGATCGCCACGCTGGAAGAATTGTTGCCGGTTGAAGTGGTCGGCACAGCGGAGGACGAACATACTGCGGTGCAGTGGCTCTCGCAGCCAGCCAATCATTGCGATTTGGTGATCGTCGACATATTCCTCAAAAGTGGCTCCGGCCTCGGCGTGTTGCGCGCAGCCAGCGCTTTGCCGCAGCCGCTGAACCTCGTGGTTTTGAGCAACTATGCAACCAATGACATGCGCCGTAAATGCATGGATTTGGGTGCGGTGCGCGTGTTCGACAAATCGAACGAGATCGATGCGCTGATTCTGTACTGTGGCCGATTGGCGGCCGGTGAAACCGGCCACGGGGTGCTGGCCTGATGGCCTGCCGAGACGCTATTGACGCTATTGGATCAAGCCGTTTTTAAGGCTGTAATAGGTCAGGTCGCTGTTGGATTCGAGTTTCATCTTTTCCATCACCCGGGTGCGGTAGGTGCTGACCGTTTTGACACTCAGCGACATGCTCAACGCCATGTGGCCAATGGTTTCCCCCTTGGCCAGGCGCAAAAATACCTGCAACTCGCGCTCTGACAGGTGCTCGTGAAGCGGCTTGTCGACACCCCCGGTCAACCCATCGGCCAGGCGCTCAGCCACACCCGCCGTGATGTACTTGCGCCCGCGGTAAACGGTGCGTATTGCCTTGACGATTTCTTCGGGGTCGCAATCCTTGTTCAGGTAACCACTGGCACCCTGGCGCAGCAGCGTCGTGGCGTAGTGTTCTTCAGGGAAACCACTCAAAATCAGCACCGGCAAGTCAGGTTCACGGGCCTTGATGGCGGCCAGCGCGTCAACGCCGCTGTGGCCGGGCATGGAGATATCCATGATGATCACGTCAACATCGCCTTTGCGCACGATGTCCAGCGCCTGGCGGCCATTGGCGGCTTCGGCGACCACCGTAAAGTCCATCTGGTCGGCGAAAAACTGTCGCAAACCGGCGCGAACCATGGCATGGTCGTCAACAATGGCGATTCGAATCATGGTGTTTTTGGGTGTTCCGGGCACAATGATCCCACATTTTCGGGAGAGGGTTACAAATGGACTTTTTTACAGTCGTCAAACGCAATCGCGTGGTGCTCCCACTGGCCGCTGCAGCGGCGCTGACGATGCTGCTGATCAGTGAAAGTTCTCACCAGAATTCGGTGCGAACGCTGGACGGCTTGGGCGAGATGGCCGTGGTGCGCCTCAATATCCAGCAACTGGAGCGCAACCTGGTGGATGCCGAAAGCGGGCAGCGCGGTTACCTGCTGACGCACCGAAAACAGTATCTTGAGCCCTATCGGAACGCGCTTTCCAGCATTGCCGGGACATTCAAGGTTCTGGACGCCCATTACGTCAATGAACCAGAGCCCAAAGAACTGCTGGCGTCAATTCACCGCGCAGCCGAGGGCAAGCTGTCGGAACTGGCCACCACCATTGCCATGGAGGATAAGGGCAGGGCAGACGCCGCCGCAGAAATGGTCCTGAGCGGCATTGGCAACGAGAGCATGGACACCTTTCGGATGCTGACCGCCCGGCTGCTGTTGCTGGAGTCACAGAAAACTGTGGCCGGTCGAAAAGATGTCTATCGGCTGTTGACCTTTAACCGCGTCGGCGTGGCGGCCATGACAGTCATCAGCCTGTTGGCGCTTTTTTTGTTTTTGCGCAAGCGTCACGCGCTGGAACGCCATCTGATTGAGAATCAGCGCCAGGTGCAGGCCGAGCGCGACCGGCTGGAAGCCGAGGTGCTTGAACGCACCCTGTTGTTGACCCAACTGGCAAACCACCTTCAAACCGCGCGCGAAGATGAGCGCTCGCATCTGGCGCGCAACCTGCACGACGAGCTGGGCGCGTTGCTGACCTCGGCCAAGCTTGACGCGGCCCGCATGAAGTCCAGGCTGGCTGATACGGCGCCTGAGGCTTCAAACATGCTCGTCCATCTGGTGGGCACACTCAACAGCAGCATTGCCCTGGGTCGGCGCATCATCGAAGACCTGCGCCCTTCGGCACTGAGCAACCTGGGGCTGGTGG
>JANMVO010000514.1:0-9543 GCA_031392805.1 Rhodoferax sp.
GGCTGGGCCTCCCAGTGTGTAGCTGCCGGCCGAAGCGGAAGTGGTGCCCACCTGAGACGTGCCAAAGTAGATCCTGTTGAGATCATTCACGATCCAGATGTCATTGGTGCCGGCATCCGTGGCCATCGACGTTGGCACCGCGCCAAAGTAGGCAGCACCTGAAATGCCGCCCGCCTTTAGCAATTGCTTGCCCGGAAAATTGGCGCTGTTCCAGAAGTACCCATACCCTGAAGGGAAACCGTTGCCATCATGGGGTAGAACTGCACGTTGCAAAATGGTCAATGCTGTCGTATCCACATAGCGATCACCACCGGTCAACGACAATCGCAACATGTCAATGGCGGAACTGGAAGCCCAGTTCAGGAAGTTGCCACTGAAGGCGTTCGCACACATCCGGCTGGTCATTGTTGGCTGCGTCGTACTGGGCACGCTCAGCGCGATGGCTGGCCCGCTTCGGTCAAAGCGCTTGTAGTCCACCGCAGTTAGCGGCGCAACCGGAGATTCGGTCGGTGCGTTGTTATAGGTGTAGCAGCTTTCAGCGTCGTAATAACCCAGGTATTCATTGGTGTTGCTGTACGAACCATCGGTTGTCGCTGTCGGCACGCCCAAATACTGCGCGCCAACGGTTGGAAACTCGACCGACAAAGCCAGAGCCAGTAAAGGCTTGTCACCCGTTGAAGTGGAGTACAGCGGGTCGGAAGACAGGTTGACGGCGGGTATGACCGGTGCAGTGCCGGCGCTGATTGCGAGAAATGAAACCGCCGCAATCACTGGCACCAGCCCCCACATTAGCCAGCGCAACTTTTGGTGATCAGAAGGCCATTTTAAAGCCGCTGCAAAGCGCGTTTTAAAGGCGGTAACACGCGTCAGCGGTCGGTGATTGACATACATGGAATTGATCCTGTCGTTAAATTCGATAAAGCATTTGCAGCACGGCCTGAATATCGGGGCGCGGCCCGAAACCCATGGCGGTGACGCGGTATATAAATTTTGGGTCGGATGCGTCGCCGAACGGATCTGGCAATACCTCGATCAAATAGCGTGGCTTCAGGGCGGGTTGTATACCCACCCCGCCTGCGGCAAAAGCACGGCCCGTGAACCTGCCGAATTCCGTCGTCTTGGCAGTGGCATCGGCGACGGTGAAGTCCGCCGTCAGCCAGGCTGGTTTGCCGGTCAGGTTCAAGGCACACAGCCCGAGGGATTGGACTGTCGTGGCAGACGTCGCCGTGCCACAGCCTGAATAAAACGCGATTTGATTCTTTGCGTCAAACAGCGGTTGGCGTGTGGTGGCGGGGCTGACAGTGGGGTCAATCATGTCAACCTCTGCATCAATCAGGGCAGCCTCGGCAGCCTGCCAGGCCACTTGCTGATCACGGTCGTTGCGCGCACTTCGCTCGCTCATCAAAGCAATTTGCGCACCGCCAACGCCCAGCAATGACACAACAACCAGTATCAGCAAGACCATGATCAGCGAAGCACCCCGCTGGGTCTGGTGGCGCTGGGAGAATCGGATTTGAGTACGCATCTTTGACTTGTCCATTTCCGTGTCCATTTCTGTGTCCTTTTCCGATTCCATGAGGTCAGAGCCCCTGGTCATTGCGCAAATGCACTGTGAAGGTGACTACCTGGCGCAAACGCCCATCGGCTGTAGGTGAAAAAATGGTGCCTTCGTCACTCACCGATGACAAAGCAGAACCCTTTGCGCCACCCGACGTGGCGACACCGGCACCAAAGGGGTAATAGGTTTGCGCGGTTCTGTCTTGCGCTGAATTTAAGGGTCCCCGCAAGACAACGCCTATGCGCATGCTGCGCACGCGGCGCCAGTTGGCATTGGTTGCCACTGAGTCTCCTGCCACTGTGAGCTGGTCTGCCCGAAGGTAGCTGTCGGGTACCGTGTCGCCCGGTAAGACCGGCGGGGCTGTGCCCGCTGTAACGTTATCCGTGCCGTACAGCACCTGGAAATTTTCAACGCCCTGGATAATGGGTTGCGGCTTTGAGATTACCCCGGTTATCGGGTTTATCGTGGTGCACATCAATGAAGGCTCGCCTTGACTCACGGCGACGTGGATGACGCTGGCAATGCGTTCGTCCCTTGACGAAGCTGCCGTGGGCGATGAATTTCCCAGGCAATCAATCATTGCCCCATCTGGAACGCCGGAGCCTGGAAAGGTCTCCGCGGACTGATAGCGCAGGATCAGAATGTCACTGCCGAAACCCTCTACGCCAGTTAGGCGGGCGGTGGACACGTTTAAAGGATCTGTGGCACTGATCAGTGCGTTGTTGAATCCTGTGATGTTGGGAGCCGGATCCGCCAACACGCCAGTCGCACTGGGGGGGGGCGGCGATGCCGCATAAAGAATGTCTTTAAAGCCGCTTTGCACGCCAAGGCGCTGAATCAAATCAGACACAAAACGACCGTTATCACGCAATTGCGACGCAGCATCGACTGTAGTGAAGCCCTGCCGGGTGACGACCAGGGCCGAGATGGCCGCCAGCGCAATCAGCAGGCTGATGACCATGGCGACCAGCAATTCGACCATCGTCATGCCGCGCTGACTGAGCCCCGGCAGAACGCTTGCGCGAAACCGGCTTGACGCAGCGAACGCCCCATTTGAACGGGGTTGCATCATGATGCACTCCCTGCAGTCACGGGGAAAACAATGGCCGGTATGGTGGCCTGATCGAGCGCTGCGGACCCCGTTTTCGACCGGTCGGTGGAGCCACGCGTCCAGCCGATTTTGACCATAATCACGCTGCCCGAGCCTGCGGCACAAGCCCAGCGTGGCAAGCCGTTGGCAGAAAATGGTGCGGAGTCATAACAGACATTAACCTGGGCACTGGGCAGTTCGGCGTCAACGCGGGCCAGCCACTCAGTCATCTGCGCATTGGCCACGCTGGTGGCGTCCAAGCAGGCTGCTGTGCCCACACTCAGGCAATAAAAGGGTGTGCTGGCTGCAAGTGGTGTGGTGGTGAACAATCCCAGGTAAGGGTTTGTTGCGCTAGGGAGGACGCCAACAGCCCTGTTGCCGCGTATCATTTCGGCCAACTCGCGTGCCAGGACAACAGCGGACGATTCAAGCCGGGCCTCTCGATTTGACTTAAGCGCTGAAGCCTGCATGCCCACCATGCCCAGCAGGCCGAATGACAGAACAACGATTGAGACCAGAACCTCTACCATCGAGAAGCCATGGGACTTGTGCGCGTGACATCCGGTGCGCGAAAGGCACCCTGAGTTGTCAGAAGTTGAAGAGGCTAGGTGCAGGTGTCGCATAACCTCAATGATAGTTTTAAGGCCGTCCAAACACCATATCAGTGTCAACCGCCGGTCTGACGTATCCGACCGTTTGGCAGCGCGAGAGGTCGCCCGCCGTCTTATTGAGGATATTTACCGCCGCACCTCATCCACCAGCGTCTTGAATTCATCAATATCCTCAAAGCTGCGGTAAACGCTGGCAAAGCGCACATAGGCCACCTTGTCGAGCTTTTTAAGCTCGCGCATGACGAGTTCGCCGATGCGGGCTGAAGGGACTTCTCTAACCCCCAGGTTCAGCAGTTTTTCTTCAATTCGCTCAATGGCGTTGTCTACCTGCTCGGTGCTGACCGGGCGCTTGCGCAAGGCCAGTTTCATGGACGCCAGCAGCTTCGCGCGCTCAAACTCGATGCGGCGACCGTCTTTTTTGACGATGGTGGGGAAGTTGACGTCGGGGCGCTCGTAGGTGGTAAAGCGCTTGTCGCAGGCGCCGCATTGGCGGCGGCGGCGGATGAAGTCCCCGTCTTCAGAAATCCGGGTCTCAACGACCTGGGTCTCTGAATTACTGCAAAACGGGCACTTCATTTTTCTGTTCAGCCGTAGACCGGGAACCGCGCCGTGAGTTCATTCACCTTGGCGCGCACCGCATCAATATTGGCCGTAGCCCTTGGATTATCCAGCACATCCGCTATTAAATTTGCAGTCAGTCGGGCTTCTTCATCCTTGAAGCCGCGCGTCGTCATGGCCGGGGTGCCGATGCGCACGCCGCTGGTGACCATGGGTTTTTCGGGGTCGTTTGGAATGGCGTTTTTGTTGATGGTCATATGGGCGCTGCCCAGCACGGCCTCAGCTTCTTTGCCGGTTATTCCTTTCGCGCGCAGGTCCACCAGCATCAAGTGGCTCTCGGTGCGGCCGCTGACGATGCGCAGGCCGCGTGCCGTGAGGGTTTCAGCAACAATCTTCGCATTTTTCAGCACCTGCTGCTGGTACAGCTTGAACTCGGGTGCAAGTGCCTCCTTGAAGGCCACCGCCTTGGCCGCTATCACGTGCATCAGCGGGCCACCCTGCAGGCCGGGGAAGATGGCGCTGTTGATGGCTTTCTCGTGCTGCGCCTTCATCAGGATGATGCCGCCACGCGGACCGCGAAGGCTCTTGTGGGTGGTTGAGGTCACCACGTCGGCATGGGGCACCGGGTTGGGGTAGACGCCCGCTGCAATCAGGCCGGCGTAATGCGCCATGTCCACCATGAAGATGGCGCCCACAGCCTTCGCCACTTTGGTAAATTTTTCAAAATCAATAGCAAGAGAATAAGCACTGGCACCGGCAATGATCAGTTTTGGCCTGGACTCGTGCGCTTTTTTCTCCATGGCGTCGTAGTCAATCTCTTCCCTGGCATTCAGCCCGTAGGAGACAACGTTGAACCACTTGCCGCTCATGTTCAATGCCATGCCATGCGTCAGGTGGCCGCCTTCAGCCAGGCTCATTCCCATGATGGTGTCGCCGGGTTTCAGGAAGGCGAGGAACACGGCTTCGTTGGCCGACGCACCGCAATGCGGCTGCACATTGGCACAATCGGCACCGAAGAGCTGCTTGACCCGGTCAATCGCCAACTGCTCGGCCACGTCCACGTGCTCGCAGCCACCGTAATAGCGTTTGCCGGGGTAGCCTTCGGCGTATTTGTTGGTGAGCTGGGAGCCTTGCGCGGCCATGACGGCGGGCGAGGCGTAGTTTTCGCTGGCGATCAACTCGATATGCTGTTCCTGGCGCACGCTTTCCGCTGAAATAGCGGCAAAAAGCTCGGGGTCGGTTTGTTCAATCAGGATATTTCGGTGGTACATGGCAGTCCTTCAAGGCGGGTGGCCTCAGTGATGTCGCCTTGGTCCATTGAATAGACAAATCAATAATTCAATAGAGCAAGGGCTGCCCAGGCGAACGGCTGAACACAAACGCCTGTGCGGCAGTTGCGGTGCGCTTCCCAGTGGTGTCCCACGTCGGCACCGCAAGTCCATCAAGACCGCAGGCCTATCGCCAGTTGCGCACCCTTGGATTTTACCTGACGCAGCCGGCCCTGGCCTGATGGTTACGAGTCGACCATGGCCACCGGTTTTTCGAGCACCGGATCGGCCTTGACGGGCGTCACCACCATAGGCGTACTTTGTGGCGTGACGACGGGTACCGAACGCCCGGCAGACACTAATTTCAGCCGGCGATGTTCCGCCATGACTTTGGCTGAGTAACCACCGTCATCTTCAATATTTGCGGCACCCACATACGAGCGCAGGCCCGCCTCAAGGGACCCGGCGCGGGCGATGCATTCCTGTAGAACTTTCACGCCTACCCGCAAATTGGTGAGTGGGTCGAAAGCCGCCAGCTTTCCGCCAAAAATCTCATATTTTTCGATGTGTATTTTGGTCATGACCTGCATCAGGCCCTGGGCGCCCACCGCACTTTGTGCAAACGGGTTAAAGCCGGATTCCACCGCCATCACGGCCAGAATCAGGGTGGGGTCGAGTTTGGTGCGCATGCCAATGCCGTAGGCCTCCGATACCAAGGCACTGACGGGCTCAGGCGCTACGCGGTACTTTTTGCTGAGCCAATAGGCCACAGCAGCCTGCTGCTTTGGCAGGTTCTGGGGGTTGGTCGCAGTGGCGCGGTCCACCGCGTCGGGTTCCGCCGTGTCGGCCTCGTCTTGCGCGCCGACCGTTACGATCTGGCGCGCTTGCAACCAGCCCATCAGCGCGGTTTCCCCAGCCTGGCGCAGTTCGGGGCGCGCCACCAGTGTGATGGTGGCAAACATCACGGCCAGCCCGAGGAGGGCGAAGCTGTTGTGGGTGATTGCCAAGAAGCCCTGGGCAATGTCGGTTGCGAAAGTTCGCAGGCCCCGGCCTAATTTTTCTGACGCTGTCATAGCTCTTCCTTCTTTGGCGAAGGGCTCACAGGCAACTGCAAGCAGTTTGCGCCGTGGGTACTTCGTTGGGGTTGGTACGCCATCAAAATCCTGCGGTGGCCTTTTGACAATGGTTGGACCGATGCAGAGATTTGAATATGCCGGGTTCGGCAGCGAATTCGGGTTATCCCTAGTATTCAAGCTGGGATTGGCGGATTCTAAGTGGGTTTATATGCTCAGTCAACACTATCAAATAGAGTTGATATTCTATTTTTGGTCAAGTTCTTCGTGAGGCAAACGTCCCGGGTGCATCACGGAGGCCCCCGGCGGTCCCCCGGTGGTCTCGCGAAGCCACTTCGGCATTAGGCTATGTGTCAAGACATCTCTTTTAATCAAATCGGCCAGCGCCATAAAAAATTCAATTTGAATTTCCGTGCCCGCGTGCCTAAACTGAATTTGTCTGTTGCGAAACAGGCGCTTAGTCGGCAGTAGCCAGTCCCTACCCCAGGGTAGCGTTGATGAAGCGGCCCCGGCGACTCATGGCGGCAATCTTTTGCCACCAGCACTGTGAGACGTAACTCTCTCCAGTGCGAACCATGACGGCATGGGCCTCGTGCCAGCCGTCGAGCCCGGACAAGTTGGCCTTGTGCCAGTTTTTCCGGGCTTTCTTTTTTTTGGGCCCCTGCGTAGAAGGTTTTTCAGCCATGCCTTGAACTTTGCGCCGTGGCGTTAGACACTCGCGGTATGGTTTCCAATTTACCCAATAAAAACAAATGGGTCCGTCGGGCGGTCTGGGCCATAGCAGGCAGCGCCGTGCTGTACGGCCTGGCCTGGAGCCTGGTGCCGCCCATCCTGAAAAATCAAGTGGAAAAAATTGCGGGGGAGGCACTGGGGCGCAAAGTGACCATCGGACGGGTCGATTTCAAGCCCTGGACGCTGGAGCTTGAATTGGGTGAGCTGGCTATTGCCAAGGCCGATGGCACCGCATCCCAGTTGCAGATCAAGCGTGTTTATGCTGATGTTTCACTCCAGTCAGTCATTCGCCTGGCACCGGTGATTGACGCAGTGGCGGTCGATGGCGTGAATCTGAACCTGACCCATCTGGGCGGCGGCAAGTACGACATTGACGATATCGTGGCCCGCCTTAGTAAACCATCTGACAAGCCGCCATCGGCTCCTTTGACGTTTGCAATTTTCAACATTGCCTTGACCGGCAGTTCCATGGATTTCTCCGACAGGGCCGTGGGCAAGGTCCACGAATTGCGCAACTTGAACGTCAGCGTTCCGTTTTTGAGCAATCTGGATTCCCGCCGCGATGTCAAGACCGAGCCCAAGCTGGCTTTCAAATTGAACGGCAGCAGTTTCAACTCCTCGGCAGAGTCCACGCCGTTCGCTCTAAGCCGCAAAACCGAAGCCCGCATTCGCCTTGACCAGTTTGACCTGAAACCCTATCTGGGCTACATCCCGGCCGCAGTGCCGGTGCGCCTGCTGACCGCTGTGCTGAATGCCGATGTCAAAGTGGCGTTTGAGCAAGTCACCCGCCCAACCATCAAATTAAGCGGCGTGGTGGAAGCCAAAGGCGTCAAGGTTGCCGATGGCCGCGCCTAGGACTTGCTGGCGTTTGAAGCGCTCAAAGTGACGCTGGACGAGGTGCGTCCACTGGAGCAGGTGGTGAAAATCTCGTTGCTGGAGCTGACAGCGCCCCATTTGGACGTGACGCGGGACAAGGCAGGGAAGATCAACCTCATGCTGGCACCCGGTGCACCAATTGCTACAAATAACATAACTAACTATGAAGACAGGACAAGGGCTACAGCCAATATTGACGCCAAATCAGAGCCCAAGTCCGAGGTATGGAAGCTGAACATTGCCAAAGTGGCCGTGCGTGGTGGTGACGTGTCCTGGAGCGACGACGCCCTGGCAGCCCAGGCCCGGCTGGCGTTACGCCAGGTCAACCTGGATGCCTCGGCAATAGCACTGCCGTTCCAGCAGCCGCTTCTGTTCAGCGGGTCAGGCATGCTGGCGGGTGGGCCTGAAGGCACGGGAGTTTCCAAGGCATCCTGGCCGGACATAAAGCAGAGTCCGCCGCAGAGACTGCCGCAGAAACCACGCCAGCAACCGCACCGGAAACAGCCCCAGAACAAGCCCCAGAACGCGCCCCAGAACGCGCCTCCAAGTGAGGCCAAAAGCCAGGGTGCAAGTGTGACCTTCAGTGGCTCGGCCACCGGGCAGAGCGCCACCGTCAATGCGGCTGTTGACGCTCTGCCTTTGGCACTGGCCGGGCCCTATCTGGCGCAATTCATTGAGCCTGCGCTGCTAGGCAGCCTGAGCACAGAACTCAATGTCAACTGGACGCCAGCCGATTTGAAACTGGGCGTCAAACTGCTGACACTTGACAACCTGGCCCTGGTTCCTGCGACCAGGAAATCAGCTCTGGCTATAAAAGCGGCCGCTATGGGCAAGGTAGCCAAGACGGGTGCAACTTTGGCGTCCATCAAAAAGATTGAGGTCGCCAACATGCAGCTTGACCTGATGCTGCAAGCCGTCTCGGTGGGGAAACTCATTCTGACCAATCCGCAGATGGAAGTTGTGCGTGAGCAAGACAAGCGCTGGATGTTTGAGCCCTGGATTAAGCCCAAGACTGCAACGTCTGGCAAAGCCGCACCAATGCCCCCGGCTTCCAAGGCAGCCACGGCACCCAAGGCAAAACCCTGGAGCGTGGCAGTGGCTGATATGTCGCTTAACGCCGGTGCCTTCAAATACCTGGATAAAACCACAATCAAGCCGGTTGCGTTTGCGGTGTCGGCCCTGAAAGTACAAGCTAAAGGCTTTGCACTTGATGCAAAAAGGCCATTCGCGTTGACCGTTTCGGCCCGTATCACCGCCCCTCAGGGTGAACCGGGCCAACTGAACTTTCGGGGCAAGCTGGCACTGAGCCCGCTTGCCGCCCAGGGCAGCGTGGTTGCGACGCAGATCCCGTTGCATGCCTTTGAGCCTTACTTTGGCGATGCCCTGAACATCGAGTTGCTGCGTGCCGACGTCGGATTTAAGGGCGATGTGAGCTTCGCCAGCAGTGCCAGTGGGGGCAGTGGTCCAGTGGTCAGGGTCACTGGCGACTCGGTGCTTGAGGAATTTCGCGCCAACAGTGCACTGAATAAACTGACCGGGCAGACTGGCAC
The DNA here is from genome assembly GCA_031392805.1 of Rhodoferax sp. Lineage (GTDB taxonomy): Bacteria > Pseudomonadota > Gammaproteobacteria > Burkholderiales > Burkholderiaceae_C > JANYCG01. Next base: position 9,317 of record JANMVO010000514.1, read on the forward strand.
TGGCGACCTGAAGATCAGCGAAGAGTTGCTAAGCTGGAAGGCTTTGAGTCTGCGCGGTGTGGACTTTGCCATGGCACCGGGCATCGCCACCAGGGTGTCTGTTGCGGAAACTGCGCTGTCCGATTTTTTTGCCCGCGTGCTCATCAATGAGACCGGTCGCATCAATTTACAGGATCTGGTTAAGTCGTCTGCCGCGCCAGAGGGTGCTGGCCCGGGCGGGGCAAGCG
>JANMVO010000547.1:0-2453 GCA_031392805.1 Rhodoferax sp.
GCAGTCGGCCTACAACTTTGAGCACAGCGATGCAGATTTTCTGTTCACCGCCTTCACCGCGCACGAAAAACAGGCCAAGCATTTGATCGAAGTGCAACTGGCCCTGCCCGCCTACGAGCAGGTGCTCAAAGCCGCGCACAGTTTCAACCTGCTCGACGCACGCGGTGCCATCAGCGTGACCGAGCGCGCCGCCTACATCGGCCGCATCCGCAACCTGGCCCGCGCTGTGGCGCAAAGCTATTTTGAGAGCCGCGAGCGGCTCGGCTTTCCGCTGGCGCCGCGTGAGTGGGTGGCGCAGATGGCCAAGAAGGCGGCTTGACGAATTTAACTGGAGGTTTTTATGAGCGGCGTTTGGACATGGTTGAAAGATGAGGCGAATCGCAAGGTGTTGGGTTGGGTGGTTGCGGGCCTCGGCTGCATTGCCATTTATTTTGGATTTTTCAAGCCCGAAGAAAAAAAAGTCAGCGCGCCAGCGTCCCACCAGTGGCAGACCGATGTGGTGGTTAGCGCCTGGAAATTAAGCGGCTTGGTGCCGAATGGCTTGACGCGGCAGGAGTCTGCGGTGCAATTACGAGAGGCGCTATCTATTTTGCACCAACTCAAGGCCGCCGGTGCCCTGCGCGTCGACCAACAAGGCTGGAGCCAGATGATTCAGCAGCGGCTGGATGGCTGGAAGTGAAGAGGCAGGTAAAGACCCATGCGCTAGAATGGCTCTACACGTATCTACATTTCAATTAACCCAGGAGCACATGATGGGCGCTTTTGATCCAAACCTGAACACCGCCGACCTGAAGCTCAGCCGCTGGGGCAACAGCCTGGCGGTGCGCCTGCCTGCCGGTTTGGTTGAGTCCCTCGGCGTTGCCGAGGGCAGTGAGCTGAGCGTGAAACGCAACGCCGACAACAGCATCACTCTGGCACCCAAAATATCCCGAAAGCCGTTTGACAAGGCGAAGTGGATGGAAGAGGCGCGCAGGCATCTGGCGACGATGCCCAGTTCGCGGTCGGTGATCCGTGAGATGCGCGACTCGGCGCGTTATTAGGCGGGGTTGAGTTGGTACGCGCCCGGAAAATTTCCTATATCGACACGAGTGTCTGGTGTGCCTATGCGTTCAACGAGCGTGAGATGCCTGGGGCGACGCTGTGGCTGGCGCAACTGGATATGGATTTGGCTGCCAGCTCGGCTTGGGCGCGCACCGAGTTTTACAGCGCTTCCCAGGTCAAAGTCCGCAACAAGAGCGAAACGCTGGCGGGGGTCAACCGTGCAGCCAAAGCGTTTGAAGCAGCCTATTCCATGACCCGTGGGCTCAAAGTGGTGGAGGATGATTTTGAGCATGCGGCCCAGCTGTGCCGGACTGGTAAAAACCTGCGCGCAGGTGATGCGCTTCACCTCGCCATTGCGCTGCGCCATGGCTGTAGCTCGCTGGCGTCGCTGGATAAGGATATGAATGGCGCTGCCAAGCTGGCGGGCCTGCAACTGGTTGAATTTGAATGACTGTCAAGAATCTGTTGGTTGAACTGTTCGTCGAAGAACTGCCCCCTAAGGCGCTCAAAAAACTGTGCGAGGCGTTTGCGTCGGTGTTGGCGGACTCGCTCAAAGCGCAGGGGCTGGCTGCCGCTGATGCCGAAGTGACGAACTTCGCCTCGCCCAGACGCCTGGCCGCGCACGTCACGGCAGTTGCGGGCCAGGCGGCTGACAAAGCCGTGTCGCAAAAGCTCATGCCGGTGAGTGTGGGGCTTGATGCGTCGGGCAACGCCACGCCTGCGCTGCTCAAGCGCCTGCAGGCCTTGGGCGCTGATGCGTCTGCCGTGGCAGGCCTCAAGCGCGCCATGGACGGCAAGGCCGAAGCTCTGTTTTATGAAAGCGTGGTCACGGGCGCGAAGCTGGCCGTGGGCCTGCAAAAGGCGCTGGAAGAAGCCATTGCCAAATTGCCCATCCCCAAGGTGATGAGCTACCAGCTTGAGAGCGGCTGCGAGTTGCCAGGCTGGAGCAGCGTGAGCTTTGTGCGGCCTGCGCACGGGCTGGTGGCGCTGCACGGGGCTGATGTGGTGCCGGTGCAGGCGCTGGGGCTGCATTCGGGCAACACGACGCAGGGCCATCGCTTTGAGGCGGCGGTGTCGCCGGTTGTCATCAAAGACGCTGACAGTTATGCCGCAACGCTCTTGAGCGACGGCGCGGTGATTGCGGGCTTTGCCGAGCGGCGTGCGGAGATCGTGCGCCAGCTCAATGCCGCCGCCATCAGAGTTGGCCATGGTGCGCATCCCATCGAAGACGACGCCCTGCTGGATGAAGTGACGGCGCTGGTCGAGCGCCCCAACGTGCTGGTGTGCGAGTTTGAATCGCAGTTCCTCGACGTGCCGCAAGAGTGCCTCATTCTCACAATGAAGGCGAACCAGAAATACTTTCCGTTGCTGGACGAGGCTGGTAAGCTGACCAACAAGTTCTTGGTGGTGAG
>JANMVO010000562.1:0-5641 GCA_031392805.1 Rhodoferax sp.
AAAGCGGACGCGGATCGTCCATTGCGTCGCACGGTGATATCGCGGCCATCAACTTGCAGCCAATAAAATTCCCCGCAGCAAGGGGCGGGGAATTTACCCGCCCTGATTAAATCGCACTTAGTGGACAAATAGCACATTAAGCGTACCATGCGTGGATGAAAAATTTTACTTCCACTGAAGCTAAAACACGTTTTGGCGAATTCATGGAAGTCGGCATGAAAGAGGGGGTTTGCATCACCCGAAACGGTCGACCCGCTGGCTACTTTGTGCCAGCCGATCAATACGCCCAGCAGAAACATGTGCCCGGTACGCCATTGCCCGTTGCCAGTGGTGTTTCAGAAGTCCTGGCCCAGTATTCAATCGGCTCGATGCCCCGGCTTGCCGCCATGAAAAAAATGGGAACCGATGATTACGGGGTGCTGCTGAGATTGCTAAACGCAGCGGGGTTTCCGCATCCGCAAGTCAAGGGCGCTGATTTGGCAAAAATGTCCAGCGCATTTGCGTCCGTTCTGCGGTCGTCCGAGTGATGGTCACAGCCATGACCATGGCCAAGAAAAGAATCACCATCGTCATTCCAGATGCAGGCCCGTTGATCTCGCTGGCGATGGGTGATGCGTTGCATCTGCTGCTGGCGTTGCGGCCCGGCGTGCGTCTGGTGTTGACCGACTTTGTGCATTTTGAGGCCACGGTTTTTGCAGATCGCTTTCTGGATGGAGCGCAGATCGCCAGTTTCATCAAAATGAACAGAGACGCGATTGAAGTCGTCGCTACCACCATCGGCGAATTTGCCATCCCCACCATCAAGGAGAAGCTTCGCAAGGACCCGAATGCGCCATGGCCCCATGATTTGGGAGAGCTGTCCATCAGCAGCTTCATCACCACTTCCAAAGACTTCAATCCGGGGCAGCCAACGTTGGTCCTAATTGAGGACGACTGGTTTACCGCCAATGCTTACGCGGTTCCTGGCAATGTCCACCTGCTGTCAACCAGCGCGTTCCTTGATGGGCTGGAAGCTGAAGGCATCATCGAGTCTGCGGCTGCGATACGCAAGCTGATTCAAGGCAAGCGCCCAGGTTTCAAGATTGAATTCAAGGTGGACAAAGAAGCTGAAAAAATTCCAGCAGGCACGCGTTGGCGCAAGAGTTTCCAGCCTCGTTAAGCCATGCACACCACAGCCCTCGTTCTGTTCTCCGGCGGGCAGGACTCCACTACCTGCCTGGCCCTCGCGCTTTCAAAATACGAGCGCGTCGAGACCATCGCGTTTGACTACCGCCAGCGACACCACATTGAGCTGGAATGCCGCCTGACCGTGCTGCGTGAAATTCGCACGCAGTTTCCCCAATGGGCAAAAAAATTGGGGCCCGACCATCTGCTGGACTTGGGCGTTTTGGGGGAGGTCAGTGAAACCTCACTGACCCGCGACAGCGACTTCAAGATGGCGCAAAGCGGTTTGCCCAACACCTTCGTGCCGGGGCGCAACCTGCTGTTTTTGACTTTTGCCGCAGCCGTGGCCTACCGGCGTGACCTGCAGGTGTTGGTGACCGGCGTGTGTGAGACCGATTTTTCCGGCTATCCCGATTGCCGCGACGACACCATGAAAGCCATGCAGCTTGCGCTGTCGCTGGGCATGGACAAGCGCTTTCTGATCGAGACGCCGTTAATGTGGATCGACAAAGCGGCTACCTGGCAAATGGCGAAAGATTTGGGTAATAACTCTGAATCGCCGCGCGGCATGAACTCGGCATCGCCGCGGGGCGGCGAGTCCTTGGTGAACCTGATCATCGAGCACACGCACACCTGCTATTGTGGCGACCGCGAACATCGCCACGCCTGGGGTTATGGCTGCGGGCATTGCCCGGCCTGCGAGCTGCGTGCGCGCGGGTTTGAGCGGTTTATGGCCTTGTCCGCTCCCCTTGCGGGCGCGGCAAAACTCTGATCCCCTCGCGCTCAGGGAGAGGATAGGAAGGTTAGGGTGAGGGTGAGGGCTGACTGCCGGCCATCACGGGCGAATCGACGCCTTGACCTGATACATCGCAGGCGCACCCTCAGCTTGGCGTTCCAGCGTCCAGCTGCGTGCATGAAAAGCCGCCACCGAAGGGCGATGTGCTATTGAAATAATCGCACCCTTTCTAGATTGGACAAGGGCTATCAGGCGTTTATAGATGGTGTCTTCGGCCGCCGGATCGAGCGCGCTGGTAGCCTCATCGGCAAATACCCAGGCGGGTTTTTTTAGCAACACGCGCGCAATGGCCAGACGCTGCTGTTCCCCGCCTGAAAGCTTTTGGCCCCAGGCGTCGGACACGTCCAGCTGGTCTGCCAGCTGGGGCAGCAGGGCGTCCACCAAGGCCTGTTTCAAGGCAATGTCAGTGTAGGTCGCTGCCGGTTTGGGATAGGCCAGCGCGTCGCGCAACCGACCATTGGGGAAGTAGGGCCGCTGCGGTATGAACATGGCATCAACCGGGCGCGCCAGTTTGCCACTGGCAAACGGCCAGATGCCGGCCAGTGTGCGAAACAGGGTTGATTTGCCGCTGCCTGAGGGCCCTTGCAGCAGCACACTGTCGCCGGCCTGGGCGTGCAAAGTGGCGTGGGCCAGCAATACCGCTCCGGTGGGCAGGGCGACAGTCAGGTCAGATGCAACAATTGCTACATAGTCAGTAGCTTCCAATGCAGTATGGACGCTGGCTATAGCTATAAAACTGTCCTCAAAGCTGGTCAAACGGTCGGTTGTCGCGCGCCAGCTGGCCAGTGAACTGTAGTTGTCCACAAACCAGCTCAATGAATCCTGCACACGGCCAAATGCGCTTGAGATTTGCATCAACTGGCCGAGCTGAATGGCACCACTGAAATAGCGCGGCGCCGCCACGATGAACGGGAACACCACGGCGGCCTGGCCAAAGCCGACGGTGAACCAGGTCAGGTTTTTTTGACTTTTGATCAGCGCCAGATAGTTGCCCAGAACCTTGGAGAATCGCAGATCAAGCTGGGTGCGCTCCACCGCTTCGCCTTTGTCCAGTGCGATGGACTCGCTGTATTCGCGCACCCGAACCATGTGGTGGCGAAAGTCGGCTTCGAGCCGTTGCTGCTCGAAGTTGAGCTTGATCAGCGGGCGGCCAATGTAGTGGCTGATGACGCTGCCAATAGTGCAATAAAGAATCGCCGCCCACACCATGAAGCCCGGAATGTCGAAATTGAAACCCGCGACCGTGAACGCAAAGTTGCCACTCAAGCCCCACAAGATGCCGACGAAGCTGAGCAGTGTGACCACCGCATTCATCAACCCCATGGTCAGCGAGACGGTGTAGCTGGTGAACTGGTTGACGTCTTCCTGAATCCGCTGGTCCGGATTGTCCGGATTGGCGGCCATGGCACTGCCGCCGCCGGCCTGCGGGTAACGTGCCAACTCCATGCGGTAGAACGCGTGGTTGGACAGCCAGCGCTGCAAGTAGTAGTCTGTCATCCAGGCGCGCCAGCGCAGCTCCAGCAGTTGGGTCAGGTAGAACTTGTAGACCGCAATGATGATGAAGCCAAACGCCAGGTAGGTGAAGCGGCCCAGTTGCGTCCAGAACACGGTGGCCTGCTTGTTTTGCAGCGCGTCGTAAAACAGGCGGTTCCAGTCGTTGATCAGCACCAGCATGTACACGGCACCCAGATTGAGCGCGACAATTGCGCCCAGCAGGGCGCGGGCCTTCCATTTTTCTTTTGACTTGAAGTAAGGCAGGGACAACGCCCAGACCTTGCGCGTCTGCACTTTCAAGTTGTTGAATTTGGTGGCAAGATTCATGGAAATTTCATACAAAAAGGTCTATAGCCCTCGCCAAACTTGCGCAAGATGCTATAAATTTTGGATCAATTGAATTCAGAGCCAGTGTTGACTCCAGGCCCGGGTCACGGGCGGTTCACCAGAGACTCACGGGGGAACTATAGCCGTCTCGCGTTTGCCTTCTCGCTTTAGCCGTCCCCTGTCAAGTCCCGCCTGATCATCGCCCCGCCATGGCACGGCGCAGTGTGGGCAAGCCGACGCCAGCCGCGTCAAAACCACCATCGACGGCAATCACTTGCCCGTTGATGAAACTGGCGTTGTCACTGCACAGGAATCCAACCGCATTGGCCATCTCTTCAAGGGTGCCATAGCGGCCCTGGGGAATGGCGTCGTAATAGTCCGCGCGGATAGCAGCCGTGTGGACCCGCTTGGCCATCTCGGTTTCCACGGGGCCTGGCGCGATCACGTTCACGCGCACACCGGCATTGCCCAGTTCAACGGCATATTGCTTGCTCATATGGATCAGCGCTGCTTTGCTGGTGCCGTAGGCCAGTCGCAGCGTACTGGCCCGCAGGCCGGAAATGGAAGCAATGTTCACAATCGCCCCGCTGCCCGCCTTGACCATGAACTCGCCAAACGTCTGAGTGCAGATGAAAGCGCCGTCAAGGTTGGTGGCCATGACCGTGCGCCATTCCTCGAACGAGGTCTCCAGCGCGGGCTTGAACATGGCGACCCCCGCGTTGTTGACCAAGGTGTCCACGCGTCCGAATCTGGACATCACTTGCGCCGCTGCCTTTTTGACTTGCGCGGGGTCAGAGACATCGCAATGAATGGCGAGCGCATGGTCCGGGCGTGCGATTTTTGTTGTCGCGCTGTCGAGCGTGGCTTTGTCCATATCCAGAAGTACAACTTTGTAACTTTGGCGAAGAAACCATTCGACGATGGCAAGACCAATGCCGCGGGCTGCGCCAGTGACAACGGCAACAGGGGAATTAGTTTGAATATTCATTTTGTTTTTCGCAAAAAAGGGGATTAAAAGTGCCTATAGCCCCGTCCAACTGGCATAGCAAGCTCTTTATTTAGTAGCGACCGATTTTCATATTGTCCCATGGCCGGCTGGTGGAGGTCGACTCTGGCGTGAGCGTGTGGGCTGCGCCCAGCGCCTGCCCTGCTGGGTGAGCATGTGTCAGGCCAACAACGAGGCAGCGGGCAAGCGCAAAAGCGGCGCCAGCGGCCTGCACCTGGCGCCAGCTCAAAACAAAGCCGTAGGCGGCGGCCTGGGTCGCCCCAGCAGCCCACGCAGGCGCGCCTATGAACGCCTCAAACCCTATGCCGGTGAACAAATGAAAACCCTGTTCCGCGACGAAGAGCTGGAGCGCGCGCTGGACGACATGTACCAGCGCCCCCTGCTTGAAACGTCGAGCGCCCTGCTGAACCGTCTGATGCGCTTTGGCGTACACGACGCCGTCAAGTCCCTGCGCGAAGAAGGCCGCCTGACCTATGCCGAAGACGATGCCACCCTGCGTGAGCCGCGCGTGGTGTGCTCGTTGGGGCTGGTGGTGTAGGGCATGCCTGCCTCAGGCCCTGCCTATTATGTATATCCCGTATATACTTTAGCTTTCAAGGAGAAAATCCCATGTTGACCCGAGTATTCAAAAGCGGCAATTCGCTGGCCGTGCGCATCCCCAAAGAGCTGGGCTTTGTTGACGCGGCGCAAGACGTTGAGGTCGAGCGCGTAGGCAACACGCTGGTGCTGCGGCTGGTGGCAACGGAAACCTTGGCCGACATTGGCGAAATCTTTGCCATGTTCAGCCCCAGCTTCATGGCCGAGGGCCGCGAGTTCCATGAAGAGCAAGAGCGCGACTGGAGCGGAGTCAGCCA
>JANMVO010000614.1:0-8292 GCA_031392805.1 Rhodoferax sp.
GGCAGCGCGGTGATGCTCAACGCCAAGCTCAAACCCGGCGTGACACTGCTGCACGTGGTGGCCATGACCAAGGCGCTGGGGGAGTTGAAATCAGTCAAAGACCTGCAGCCGGAACTGTATCGCTGGACCGACGGAACGCAATCGCATGTGACGTGTGAATTCTTCGGTGGCAAGCTGGTGAAATGGGACATGGTGCGCCCGGCGCAAGATGAAGGTGCCACGCCCGACGCGTCCCCTTAAAATCCACGTTGCACGAGCGCCCGCTCAAAAAATTCCCAAGGAAACAAAATGACAGCAAAACCCCCAGCGCCGACGCCCTCAATGTCCGACCGAGACGGCAAAATCTGGATGGACGGCCGACTGGTCGAATGGCGCGACGCCAAAATCCACGTGCTCACCCACACTCTGCATTACGGCTGCGGCGCATTTGAGGGTGTTCGCGCCTATCAACTGGCGGATGGCAGTACCGGCATTTTCCGTCTCGAAGAGCACACCGAGCGCCTCTTCAACAGCGCCAAAATCCTGCGCATGAAAATTCCGTTTACCCAAGCGGAGGTGATGCAGGCGCAGCTCGATGTGGTGCGCGCCAACAAGCTGCCCAGTTGCTACATTCGCCCATTGACCTGGATTGGCGACCAGAAGCTGGGTGTGTCCCCCAAGGGCAATACGATTCACTTGATGGTGGCCGCCTGGCCGTGGGGCGCTTATTTGGGTGATGACGGCTTGAAGCGCGGCATCCGTGTCAAGACGTCGAGCTTCACGCGCCATCATGTCAACATCACGATGATTCATGCCAAGGCGGTGAGCAACTACACCAATTCCATTTTGGCCAACATGGAAGCCATTGACGAAGGCTATGACGAAGCCTTGCTGCTGGATCCGCAGGGTTTTGTCTCAGAAGGCGCGGGCGAAAACATTTTTATCGTGCGCAAAGGCGTGGTTTACACGCCCGACTCCAGCGCGGGGGCGCTCAACGGCATCACGCGCAACACCATTTTTGCCATCTGCCAGGACCTGAACCTTGAGTTGCGCGAAAAGCCCATCACACGGGACGAAGTCTACATCGCCGACGAGGCGTTTTTCAGCGGCACGGCGGCGGAGGTCACGCCCATCCGCGAGCTTGACCGGGTTGAGATCGGCAACCGGGGCGACGGTGGATCGCGCGGCCCGATTACCGAAAAAATCCAGTCCGCGTTTTTTGACATCGTCAACGGTCGCAATCCGAAATACGCGTCGTGGCTGGCAAAAGTTTAATCCGAAAATTTTTGCCCCGATTTAGCAAAACCCATCATGACGACATCATCCCTGGTTGAACTGCTGGCCAAAGACCTCAACCACCAAGGCGGCGTGTACTGCCCCAGCCCCCTGGCCCACATGAAAATCTGGAACAGCCACCCGAAGGTGTACCTGGACGTGGGCCTGACTGGTGGGGCCAAGTGCCCGTATTGCGGCACGGTGTACAAGCTGAAGGTGGGTGAGCATTTCGACGGTCTCCACTGAAAATGGTTGCCCAAAATGGCCAACTAGCGTAAATTCATGACATGTACAAATCTACAGTGTCTTTTTTGCCCCCGCTGGACGATATTGCGCATGTAGAGGCCGTAGAGCCCTTGCAACTCACGCGATCAGCGCTGTTTGAAGGGAATGCGCTAACGGTATTGCAAGCTTTGCCAGGCGAATCCGTGCGTTGTGTGATTACGTCACCGCCCTACTGGGGCTTGCGTGACTACGGCATCAAAGGCCAAATTGGCTTGGAGCCGTCATTGCCGCAATTTTTGAACCAGTTGACCCGGATTTTTTCGGAGGTCAAGCGGGTATTGACGCCGGATGGCACTTTGTGGCTCAACATTGGCGATGGCTATACAAGCGGCAATCGCGGTTACCGGGGGGCCGACAAGAAGAACCCGGCAAGAGCCATGAACACCCGGCCCCCGACGCCTGACGGGCTCAAGCCCAAAGATTTGATCGGGGTGCCTTGGCGGCTTGCTTTTGCCTTGCAGGATGATGGCTGGTTTTTGCGCAGCGATGTCGTGTGGAACAAGCCCAATGCCATGCCTGAGAGCGTCAAGGACAGGCCCATTCGGTCACATGAGTATCTCTTTATGCTCACAAAATCAGAGCGCTATCATTACAACCACGAGGCCGTCAAGGAGCGTACCGACAACGGCCTGGAGAAGCGCGGTCGGCGTTCAGTCTGGAACGTCAATACCAAGGCCTTCAGCGGCGCACATTTTGCGACCTTTCCACCTGAGTTGATTCGCCCGTGTGTGCTGGCCAGCACAGAGCCAGCGGATTTTGTGTTGGATCCTTTTTTCGGTTCAGGAACTGTTGGATTGGTCAGTCAGCAGGAAAATCGCCGATACATCGGGATTGAACTGAACCCCGACTACGTACGCATGGCAGCGTCAAGGCTTCACGGGCTTCGCAGCAACGTGCTTCGGTTGGTGGCGAATGGGTAAACCTTCTGGGTTTCAGCTTGCTCCCCCTGAGTTGCAAGTCGTTTTTGCCCATCGGCTTGTGGCATTGCAGCAAACCCACCTGCAATCCGCGTTGTTCAAAACGGTTGCCAATCTGGACATTGCCGCGCTTGACAAACAACTTGCGGAGGTGATGCCTGCCCTGGCACTGCAAAAACTGGCCTCTTTTGGAATGCGTGGTGAGGCGCTATTTATGGCTCCCATGGTGTTGCAGGCAAGACCCACCCTGCTGACTTATTACCGGACTTTGCTGGGTTACAGCCAAAAAGAGTTTTACAAAACAGGGACAGGGCTTGGCATGTTCAGACGCGCAGAGGAAGCTGGCGAATTGGCTGCCGCAGCATTGGGTCGAACCCCGGAACTTTGTACATTGGTGAACCAGCATGCTTGGCATTTACTTCAAGGGATAGGCGCGCTGCCCATCGACCAGCAGTTTCTGAACGAGCTCAGTCTTTTGTCCATTGGCCCCCAACTGCGCGGAGGGCGCAACAATGAACGCGGCGAAGCGGGGATTGAAGAGGTATTCCAGCTTATCTTGAAGGCCGTGACGCATGCGAAGCCAGTCGTATCTGGCAGAGTGGCAATGCTACACAACGCCGCCGGGAGGCTGGTTGCCATCAACGTTGCTGCGGACCCTGACATCGTCATCGTCGAAAAGTCTCCCGGACAAAGCGACCGGCCATTAGTGGCCATCGAGGTAAAAGCTGGCACTGATGCGTCGAACATCCACAACCGGATCGGGGAAGCCGAGAAAAGCCACCTTAAAGCAAAAGCCCGCAAATTCACCGAGTGTTGGACCATTGTGAACGTATCCCGCCTTGACCCGTTGGTGGCTTCTCAGCAGTCTCCAACGACGAATCGTTTTTTCACGCTCTCGACGCTGATGGACACAACCTCAAGCGCGCATGCCAATTTCATGGCCTCTATCGCGGCATTGACGGGCATTAAGACCAAGCCCAAGCGGTCAACCCGTACCAAACCGTCCTGATGTCCGCAGAATATTCGAATCAAAGCCTCATCATCGCCCCGCAGTGGATCGGCGACGCGGTGATGACCGAGCCGCTGATGCACCGCCTGCACGCGCGAGGCGAGCGGCTTACTGTCGGCGCATTGCCGTGGGTGGCGCCGGTCTACCGCGCCATGCCACAGGTCGCCGAGGTGATTGAATTTCCGTTTCAGCATGGCGGCTTGCAGTTCAAGGCGCGGCGCAGGCTGGCCAGCGAACTCGATGGCCGCTTCGATATCGCCTACGTCTGCCCGAACTCGCTCAAAAGCGCTCTGCTGCCTTTTCTGGCCAGCATCCCCAAGCGCGTCGGTTACCTGGGCGAGGCGCGCATCGGCCTGCTTACGCACCGCCTGAAGAATCCGCCCAAAGACAATCGCCCGCCGATGGTGGCGTACTACTCGGCGCTGAGTGGCGATGCAGACGTCGCGGACGACCGCCCGCAGCTTCAAATGAGTGAACCTGAAGTGGCCAGTGCGCTGGCACTGATGGGCTTGCAGCGGGGCGGCTATTATGTGTTTGCGCCGGGTGCCGAGTATGGTCCGGCCAAGCGCTGGCCGACTGCACACTTTTCAGCGCTGGCCAGCCAACTTGACTTGCCGGTCGTGCTGCTGGGCTCAGCCAAGGAATTTGCACTGTGCGAAGAGATTGCTGCGTCCGTCAACGCCGTGCAGCCGGAAAAATGCGTCAATTTGGCAGGAAAAACATCGTTAGCCCACGCCTTCATTGCAATAGCTGCTACTAAAAATATAGTAAGCAATGACTCCGGCCTGATGCATGTGGCCGCCGCCTTCGGTGTGCCGCAGGTGGCCATCTTCGGCTCCAGCAGCCCGTTGCACACGCCGCCCTTGAACGACAAGGCAAGGGTTTTCTGGCTCAAAAACGACGTCACCTACCAGCCGCCGCTGGACTGCGCGCCCTGCTTTGCGCGGGAGTGCCCGTTGGCGCTGGACCATGGGCACATGCGCTGCCTGAACGACGTGATTCCAAGTGCGGTTTTAGCAAAACTCGATTGACCGCTGTCACCCAAAGCCATCGGGGCAGGCTGTTGGCGCGGCTTGACGGTGCAAAACGGCCGCCTTACAAGGGTCGGCGAAAGTTGCGTTAATGCCCCGCCAACACGCCACCAATACCTTTAAATCCCGCAAAAATTACCATAGGGCGGGCATGGTATTAGAAACTTATTGCAAATGCGATAGATTCGTGTTTAGAATGGCGCCACCTAACTTATTGCCACTCATTACCATGATCGTCTGCGTCTGCCACCGAGTTTCTGACCGCGAAATCGCCCGCCATGCAAAGCTGGGGCTGGGCTTTGACGAAATCCAATTCGAACTTGGCGTTGCCACACAGTGCGGCCAGTGCGAGTCTTGCGCCCGCGACATCGTGGACCAGTGCTGCAAGTCGCAGCCGGTCGCGGCCATCCGCCGTTCGGCAGGCCAGTTCCCGGCGCAGTTGCGCACATCCTGACGTTCATGCCTGCAAGCGACGCAGCGCGCAGCATGAACGCTCTTTCACGTTAAACGTACTTCAACAGCATCACCATCACCATGTTTGAAACCCTGCTCATCACATTCCGCGAAGGCCTTGAGGCCTTTTTGATGGTGGCAATCGCTACTCTGTACTTGCGCAAAACCGGCCGCCATGCGCTGATTGGCGGCGTGCGCGCGGGGCTTGCACTGTCGGTGGCGGGTTCCATCGCGCTGGGCGTTGCGCTGGCCGATGGCGGCGCAAAATCGCCGATGCGGGAAGGCATCCTGGCGCTGGTCGCCGCTGCCGCTGTGGTCTGGTGTGTTGTGCACATGCTCAAGATGGGCAGGCAGATGGGTGGCGAGATTTCGGCCGGCCTGGGCCAGGCTTCTGTGCTGGATGGCTCGAAGGCCTGGTGGGCAGTTTTCGGATTCACGGTATTCATGGTCGGGCGCGAAGGCGTTGAGACCGCTGCCGTGCTGGCCTCTCTTGCAGGCAACCGCGAACTGCAGCACATGCTGATCGGCGGGCTCATTGGCTTGGGCATTGCCGCCTGCGTCGCCTGGCTTTGGGTCAAGTATGGGCGCCAGGTCAACCTCACGCGATTTTTTAACGTCACCTCGGTGTTCATGCTTGCATTCGCGGCCATGCTGGTGTTCAAGGCGTTTCACGAGTTCACCGAAGGTGCCCTGGTGCCGGGCATCGACAACGCCTACTGGCACCTGGCGACAGAGGCATTCGCTGAAGGTCAGTACGCGCAAATTGCCTCCGTCTTGTTGGTATTGGCACCAACCTTGTGGCTCATTGCAGCGCACATGATGGACAAGAAAAAACTCAGTCCTGCCTAGGGATCCGGGCCGGCATGGGTCCGTCAGGCCCAGTCACACACCAGACTCGGCATCCAACCGGGTGCTGCCAGCCAGCGGCTTGAGGCACTTGATTTACCTGGCTTTGTAAAGGATCTTAAAAATGAAGAAGCGACAGTTTGTTGCGGCTGGCGTATTTGCCGCTGCGTTAGCCGCTTGCGGCGGCGGTGGCTATTGCTGGAAATTACGGGCATCGGCTACGCCGGCGCTGCCAACCTTGGGGGGGGGCCAGGATTTAGCATGACAAACACCCATTTCAAACTTCGTCCGAACCTTCGCATCAGGCTGGGTGCCCTGGCCGCCGTCCTTGGCGTGGCAGGCCTTGCGGCGCCCGCCCTGGCCCAAACCACGTCGCAGGACGTGCTGATGCAAAAGCTGGAGCTAATGCAGCAGGAACTGACCCGCCTCAAGTCCGAGCTGGCCGGGATCAAGGCCGCGCAGACCAAAACCCAGGCCACGGCAGAGCAGGCCACCGTGGTTGCCCAGCAAGCCAAGACAGAGGTGGCGGCCGTGGCTGGCACCGGGCTAAAGCCTGGTGGCCCGGCCACCGTGGTAACGGGTTACGGCGAGGTCAACTACAACCGGCCCACAAAAAACGCCAACGCCACCCAGGCAGACTTGCGCCGCGTTGTGTTGGGCCTGCAGCACCGGTTTGACGACAAGACCAAGTTTGTTGGCGAGTTTGAGTGGGAGCACGCCGTCACCTCGGCTACCGACCGGGGTGAGGCTGCGATCGAGCAGGCTTACATCGAACACCAGCTCAATGACAAGCTGGCCGTGCGGGCAGGCCTGTTCCTCATCCCCATGGGCCTGCTCAATGAATACCATGAGCCTGACGCCTTCTTTGGCGTGGAGCGCAATTTTGTAGAGACTGCCATCATCCCCAGCACTTGGCGTGAAGGTGGCGTGATGCTGGTTGGCACCACCGACACCGGCCTGACCTGGAAAGCGGGCCTGTCCACCGGGTTCGATCTGGGCAAATGGGATTCCAAATCAGCCGATGGCAAAGAGTCGCCCCTGCGCAGCATTCACCAGGAGCTGCAGCTTGCCAAAGCCAAAAATCTGAGTGTGTTCGGCGCACTCGACTGGCGTGGCTACCCGGGTCTGCTGGTCGGTGGCGGCGTGTTCACAGGGCAGGCCGGGCACGGCGCGCTGGCAGGCGGTGCCAACCCGCGCGTAACGGTGTGGGACTTGCATGCCCGCTGGACGCCAGGCAAGTGGGACCTGGCGGCGGTGTATGCCTTGGGTAGCATCAGCGATGCCAGCGCGCTGAACATTCCCTTTGCCGCCGACGCCACGCCCATACCGTCCAAATTTGACGGCGCCTATGTCCAGGCCGCCTACAAGCTCTGGAGCCAGGGCAACTACCAGCTCAAGCCCTTTGTGCGCGTTGAGCGCTTCAACACCGCCAAAGCCTACGGCGCTTTCCCGGTCGGCCTGGGCCGCGCGGCGGATGCCTATGAACGGGTGAGCACCGTGGGCGCAAACTTCCACGTCAGCCAGAATGTGGTGGTCAAGGCTGACTACCAGGTGTTCTCGGCCAACAGTGCGAACAACCGCGTGAATTTGGGCCTGGGCTGGTCGTTCTAGCCATTTTAGGCGTCAATTCAGCCTGTAGCCCTCGTGCAATATACATATATAGCTAGTATATTAATAGCAAATAGCATTTGCGCATCATCCGCATTTGCGGTGGACTACCTGAACGCTGAGCAGGCCCGCAAGCTGCTGTTTCCTGCTGCAGCGCAGTGGCAGGCGCAAAGCCATGCGCTGTCTGCCG
This sequence comes from Rhodoferax sp., assembly GCA_031392805.1. GTDB lineage: Bacteria > Pseudomonadota > Gammaproteobacteria > Burkholderiales > Burkholderiaceae_C > JANYCG01. The sequence goes on from JANMVO010000614.1 coordinate 7,594, forward strand.
AACAATTGCAGTCACTGTCCAAACTGGCGGGCGTGCCCGCACGGTCTGCCGCCTGGGTGCTGTCGCAGGCGTTGGACGACAAAGGCCAGTACCTGGGCAGCGTGGTCGTGGACCAGGTGATTGGCAAATTTGAACTCATCACCTATGCGGTGGGAGTGGACGCGAAAGGCGCCGTCACCGGCATCGAGATTCTCAGCTACCGCGAAAGCCACGGGTCAGAGATTCGCCTGCCGGCCTGGCGCAAACAGTTCGCAGGCAAAAGCCTGGCGCAACCCATCAAGGCGGGCGATGACATTGCCCTCATCAGCGGTGCCACGCTGTCGTGCAACCATGTGACGGACGGTGTGCGCCGCATTGTGGGTTTGCTGGCCTTGCTGCGTGAGAGCGGACTGCTGCCTTCGACGGGAGCGAAGTGAACTACGTGAGCAATGTGAACTGGCTGCAGCCATGGCTGTTGCGGCGTGCCAAGCCGTTGCTGGGAACACTGGTTGAGATAGCCTGTGCGGCACCGGGCGCTGCGCAAAGCGCCGGGCTGGCCGCCAGCGAAGTCGGCTTTGCCGCCGTTGCCCGGGTGCATCGGCTTATGTCGCGCCATGAGGCTGCAAGCGATCTCTACCGGTTCAATGCTGCTGCACCGGGTCAATGGACAACCGTTGCGCCTGAGACCATTACGGTGTTTGCGTTTGCGCTGAAACTGAG
>JANMVO010000011.1:0-4375 GCA_031392805.1 Rhodoferax sp.
AGCCCCGGCCAACTCCCTTGCAAGCACCAAGGCACCGCAGTCCCAGCCGCGATGCGTCTGCAGCAACGCTTCATGCCCTGCAAACAGGGGCGCGTATTGCGCGGGCACCTGCCATCCGCCATGCTCGCAGGTGATGATCAGCGCATCGTGCGCATCTTGTGCATCGTGTGCATCATTGGCAGCCCCGTTAGCGGCATTCACAACGTATTACCATCGCTGTCAACCTCGCACGTGATGACCTGAAATTTCCTCAGGGAATTCTGCCCGAAGGCCATCGTGAGCGGTACGTCACCGGCATCGCGGCCACTTGCCATCAGCACGCGCCCGATGCGCGGCGTGTTGTGACGGGCATCAAAGGTGTACCAGCGTCCGCCCAGGAACACCTCAAACCAGGCGCTGAAGTCCATCGGGTACGGCACCGGCGGTATGCCAATGTCGCCCAGATAACCGGTGCAGTAGCGGGCGGGAAGGTTCATGCAGCGACACAGCGTGACCGCCAGGTGGGTGAAATCGCGGCACACGCCGGTGCGCTCGCGCCAGCCTTCCAGCGCGGTGCGCGTCGCGCGGGCGGCGCTGTAGTCAAAACGCAGGTGGCCGTGCACAAAGTCGCAAATCGCCTGTACCCGCGCCCACCCCATCACTGTGTTGCCAAACTGATTCCAGGCAAAGTTCAGCAGTTCGCTGTCAACCTCGCAGTAGCGGCTGGGCAACAAAAATTGCAGTGTTTCCGGCGGAAGGTCGGTCGGGTCATGCTGCCATGCAGGCCAGTTCACTTCGTCAGGCAAACCAGAATCGCGAATGACCGACTCGCTGTGAAAACGCACTTGGCTCACCCCCGAAAATGCGTTGACGCGTCCACACTGGTTCCCGAAGACATCAAGGTATCCGTCTGCCAGAAGGCCAGGCTCGATATTCACAATGTCAGGAAATAAGAGGTCTCCGCGCCTGGAGGAATGGACGTGCAATAGATAGATGATGGCCATCGGCGAAGTGATGGCCAGTTCGATGTCAAATCCGATTTTGATGTGCATGGAAATTTCCGGGTATTCAACTGGCATTTGAATGTGGCTTGAGCAACGTGACACGCATGAAGTGTGCCCGTTATTGCAAATTTTGGTTGTGGGCAAGCTGCGCACGCCGGTGTCGGAAACCGGAGGTTGTGACGGCCAGAAATATCCTAGGGCGCTGCTGCCAGCACCGCTTCAACCGTGCGGGTCAGTTCGTCCGGGTCGACTGGCTTGACCAGGTGCGCGTTGAACCCGACTTGCGCCGCTGCATCTTTGTCGCGTGACTGCCCATAGCCGGTCAGCGCGATGATGGGCACGTCGCGGCTGTTGGGCAACTGGCGAATTTGGCGGGCAAGCTCATAGCCATTGATGTCGGGCAGCCCGATGTCCAGCACGATGGCGTCTGGCCGCTGCAACGCCAACGCCGCCAGGGCCTCCGCCCCGTCTGCGGCTTCCAGCACCTCGTAGCCCGACAGCCTGAGCATTTCAGACATGACGGCGCGCGCATCGGCATTGTCTTCAACATACAGCAGCGTGCGCGGCCGCGCGGCCATCAAGTGGGAAAATGCCGATGTGGGGTCGCTGGTGGGTGCGGATACCGTGGGGAAATGACAGGTGAACGTGCTGCCCAGTCCCAGCCCGGCGCTTGCAACGGTGACCGTGCCACCGTGCAGTTCAACTAGCTGTCTGACCAGCGCCAGGCCAATGCCCATGCCGCTCTGGTCCCCGTTGACGGGCGGCGGGCCCTGCACAAACGGCTCGAACACCTGGGCCAGCAGATCAGGGGTCATGCCGGTGCCCTGGTCCTGCACACGCATCACGGCATGCCCGTCGGATGGGTGCAGATCGACCTTGATGGTGGTCCCCGCCTTTGAGCACTTCAGCGCATTGCCGATCAGGTTGATGACTATCTGCTCGAACCGCACCGGGTCGGCGTTAACCCAGACTGGCTCTGCCGTGAAGTTGATGGTATGACTGTTCACGCGATGCGCCGCTTTCAACGCATCGACGCAACTCTGCAGACACTCGGCAAGATCCACAGGGTGCCGGTCCAGCACTATTTTGCCGGCGATCAAGCGCGACATCTCCAGCAAATCGTCAATGATGTGAACCAGGTGCCGATTTTGCCGGCGGATGATGCCCAGGTAGCGGTTGGCGTCCTGCGGGTTTTTGTTGCCGCGCGTCAAAACCGAGACGGCCCCGGAAATGGCGGCCAGCGGGTTTCGCAGCTCGTGCCCCAGCATGGCCAGAAAATGGTCTTTGGCAGCATTTTCTTTTTGAGCGGCGTCGCGTGCCAGACGCTCGATTTCGAGCAGCCGCTCGCGTTCAACCTCTGCTGCCAGCCGTGCCTGGCGTTCCTTCTCAAGCAATTGGCCCGCATCCGCTAACGATTGATTCAAGGCATCGACCTCGACAATGGACGTGCAAGCCGCAGCGGGAATGTGGCCTTGCCCCAGCGCTACCGCAGCACTGCTGGCAGTGTGCACCGCCGCAATAAACCGTCGGCCGAATGCAAAAGCCAGAATTCCGGATGCGAGCAAGGCAAGGATAAAACCGCCACCCGCAATTTGCACTGCGCGAACCACAGGTGCATCAATGGAGGCCACTGGCGCCGCCACGGCGATGGTCCAGCCCGTCAATTCAGAATGGCTGAAAGCGTCGTAAGACTCGATGCCTTCCACCGTTGAATGCCGGATCAGCCCGTCTCCTTTTTGGGCTGCGGCGGCGACCAGTTCGGGCCGCGCTGGCTCGCCCAGCAGTTGGTCGCTCATGTGGCTGCGTGCAATGAACCGGCCAGTGCGGTCGATCACCGCAACGATCCAGTCCGCCGGTAAATCCTGCGGTTTGGCGATATTTTTCCAATGGTCCAAGGCAAAAGCTTGGGATACGACGTAGCTTTTCGCGCCGATAGCCACCGTGGGTAGGTAAACAGCTGTGATCTGCCGCCCGGTGCGTGGCCCTGCGAATACGTCTGATATGAAAGGCTTTTGTGTCGCGAGCGCTTTTGCAACAAAGGCTGATGGGGCATTTGCCGTTGGCGGCGTTGCAAAGGGCACGGCGGTATTGAAAACCTGTGTGCTGTCGGACCTGAGCAGGGTCACCCAGGAATCAGGTGTGCGGTTAATGGCTTTCGCCTGCAAATAGAAAGCTTCGAAATTGCCGGTTTGCAAGTGCTCTGAATTGCCCAGCGCACCCAGTGCCGCGATGGCCGCCTGTATGTCTTTGTCGACCATCAAGGCGGTGGCTTCCACCGTTTTGTGCAGACCTGCAATGACTGCGGCCTTTTCTTCCAGCCTGATCTTGTTCACTGCAAATGCAGACGCCAAAACCAGAGGCAGCATGATGGCTGCCACCATCAAGGCGATAAAAATCCGGATGCGCATGTTGCGATGTTTACCATCAAATAACGGCCGACGTGCCAAAGATGACGGAACTTTAACCCGCCTGACCGGTGCCAACCCAGGTTTCAAGCCCAGTATTCATTGGCGTTTACTACTAACTACCAACGTTATAGCAAATGTTTTTTTGAAACCTAATGTTACTGAACGCTGTGCTATATCGCCTAGATCGGCCAGCACCCAACGGGCGCGTGGCAGGGGGAACTCAGCTTCCCGGTGCCTGGCCTGTCGCGGGAGACGGCCAAGGCCTTCAGGTCTTCGAACGACCCGCCCGCGTAGGTCAAGAGGCGGGTTCGGTGCGCCTGTCAGACCGCACTATCGACGCGATTAAAAATATTTCATTGATGATCGGTGGTCAAACTCTACACTCTCCATTGCAATAATTTGCAAACAACCATTGGAGAGAATCATGTCGACTGAAACAAAATGCCCGTTCCCGGGTGCCGCTCTCAAACCCACAGTAGCTGGCGCCCGAACGAACGCCGACTGGTGGCCCAATCAACTGAACCTGAAGATCTTGCAGCAGCACTCTGAACTGTCAGATCCGATGGGCAAGGACTTCAACTACGCTGAAGAGTTCAAGAGCCTTGATCTGCACGCCGTGGTTAAAGACCTCCATGCCTTGATGACGGATTCGCAGGACTGGTGGCCCGCGGACTATGGCCATTACGGCCCGTTTTTCGTCCGTATGGCGTGGCACAGCGCGGGTACCTACCGTATCGCCGACGGTCGCGGTGGCGCGGGCTTCGGCACGCAGCGATTTGCGCCCCTCAATAGCTGGCCAGACAACGTAAACCTGGACAAGGCGCGCCGCTTGCTGTGGCCGATCAAGCAGAAGTACGGTCGCAAAATCTCTTGGGCCGACCTGATTGTTCTTACCGGTAATGTCGCCATGGATTCGATGGGGTTCAAGACCATCGGTTTCGCCGGTGGGCGCCAGGACGTCTGGGAGCCAGGCGAGGACATTTA
>JANMVO010000020.1:0-6492 GCA_031392805.1 Rhodoferax sp.
ACGCTCGGCGTCACGGCGTTGCTGGCGCAGTTGCTGGCGCATGTCTGCGCGCTCCTGGGCCGTCAAACGCCGGTCGACCAGGGTGGCATCAGCCGGCTCGTCGTTCTTTTTTTGTTTGGGGTCCAATGCCAGACGCAGATCTGACCGGCGCTGGTCGCGCTGCAGCTTTTGCTCGGGCGTGCCATCAGCCTTGCGCTCGACCTTGGACTCGCGCTCAGGCACGGCCTGTGCCATCAGGGGCACAGAAATAAACATCAGCGGCAGGAAAAATCGAAATTTCTTCATGGTCAAACCATAACGTCACAGGCGCATCGGCCGCCCACATTGTTCCGCCTAAGCAGTTAAGCGCGCCCGCAACATTTGTAACATTGTGTCAAACCTGCGGTGAAACCAGCAGATTGAACCTAGTACCCTGCAAAATTGGCGCTGTTACAAATTCAGATTTAATGGCATCATGACCCAAACCTCAACCCGCATTAACAAGATCATGGTCGTTGACGACGACGCCCGCATCCGCGACCTGTTGCGCCGTTATCTGACCCAGGAAGGCTTCGAAGTTTTACAGGCTGAAGACAGCAAGACCCTGAGCCGCATCCTGCTGCGCGAGACGGTTGACCTGATCGTGCTGGACCTGATGATGCCGGGCGAGGATGGTTTGTCAATCTGCCGGCGCCTGCGCGCAGCCAATGACCGCACGCCCATCATCATGCTCACGGCCAAAGGCGAAGATGTGGACCGGATTGTGGGTCTGGAGGTTGGCGCTGATGACTACTTGAGCAAACCATTCAATCCGCGCGAACTGTTGGCCCGCATTCACGCAGTGTTGCGCCGACGCCCGGTGCTGGAGGCTCCGGGCGCCCCTTCCAGCGAGAACGAGACTATTCAATTCGGTCCCTTCTCGTTTGACCTGGGCGCGCGCACGCTGCGCAAGGACGGCGAAGAGCTGCCACTGACCACCGGCGAATTTGCCATGCTCAAGGCGCTGGTACGCCACCCGCGCCTGCCGCTGTCGCGTGAAAAACTGGCGATGCTGGCACGCGGGCGGGAATTCGAGCCGTTTGACCGCAGCCTGGATGTCCAGGTGTCGCGCCTGCGCAAGCTGGTTGAGGTGGACGCCGCCACACCGCGCTACATCCAGACGGTGTGGGGGGTGGGTTATGTGTTCGTGCCCGACGGCACGGGCGACGCACGTTGAGATTGCGGTCATACCAGCAGTGCGATCACTGAGTGGCAAGAATTTTGGGCAAGACTGATGTATCTCCCGCTGACTTCAGCGGACCGATGCCACTGGAAACGCAGTCGGTCGCGCTGGAGCCGTTGCGGCGCATGGGTTTGAGCCTGTTCTGGCGGACGTTTTTTTTACTGGCACTGCTGCTTCTGGGCAGCATTGCCGCCTGGTTGCAAACCCTGCGTGCCCTTGAGTTCGAGCCGCGTGCCGTGCAGACAGCGCAGCAAATTGCCTCGCTGGTCAACCTCAGCCGCGCCGCGCTGATTTACTCTGATTCAATTGCGCGCGTCTCGCTGATCAAGACCATGAGCGAGCAGGAGGGGGTGCGGATTTTTCCGCGTGAGCCGAGCGACACGTTTGAACCGTTTGACACCGACGGCCTGAGCCAGCGCATCGCACACGAACTCGCAGCCCGCCTGGGGCCAGGTACCCTGGTGGCCAACAGTGTCAACAAGGAAGACGGATTGTGGGTCGGTTTTACGATTGAAGATGACGGCTACTGGATGCTGACCGACCGCTCGCGCCTGCGCCTGGCGGGCGGCCCGACATGGTTGATCTGGCTGATCACGGCGGCAGCGCTCTCACTGGCCGGGGCCGCCCTGATTGCGCGCCTGATCAACCGCCCGCTCAAACAGCTTTCGTTCGCCGCCAGCCGCGTGCGCGAGGGTGACCTGAGCGCCAGCCTCCTCGACGAAACAGTCGCCACCAGCGAAATCCGCGAGGTCAACATAGGCTTTAACCGAATGGCCCAAAAACTGTCCAAGATCGAGCAGGACCGGGCCATCATGCTGGCCGGTATTTCGCACGACCTGCGCACACCTCTGGCCCGCTTGCGGCTGGAGACAGAAATGAGCGTGGCCGACAAGGAGGCGCGCGCCTACATGGTGGCTGATATTGCGCAACTTGACGCCATCATCGACAAATTTCTGGACTACGCCCGCCCTGACCATGCGACTTTAAGCGCCGTGCGCCTGAAAGACGTGGTCGACGGCTGCATTTATTCGGTGCGCGAACAAGCCGACGTGCAGATCAACCTGGACATCACCCATGATCTGGTGGTGATGGCAGACGAGGTGGAGCTTGGCCGCGTGATCTCCAACCTGCTGGAGAACGCACGCCGCTATGGCAAATCAGTGGACACCGGCATCGCCGTGATCGACATCGTTGCACGGGCACGCGACAGTTGGGTGCTGATGAAGATGCGCGACCACGGTAGCGGTGTATCCCACGAAAACCTGGCCAATCTGACCAAGCCATTCTTTCGCGGCGATGCCGCCCGAACGGCGGCCAACGGTGCTGGCCTGGGCCTGTCAATTGTGGAAAAAACGGTTCAGCGCATGGGCGGCAAATTTGCCTTGACCAATACCAGCGCCGGCGGACTGGCGGCTTACATCAAGCTGAAAAAAACCGACGGAAAATCAACTTTGCCGCACTAGCAGCCTGTTGGAATTAGGCAAGCGCCGCCAGAGGGCAAAGTAGCGCCGCCAAAAAGCAAACCTGCGCTACCAGATCATCACAATCGCCCGCGCCTCCATGGCGAGGCCCTGGCCCACAGGCCCCAGTTTTTCAGCCGTCTTGGCCTTGACGTTGACTTGATTCACCTGCACGCCCAGCGCCTGCGCAATACCCAGGCGCATGCCCGCGATGTGCGGCGCCAGACGGGGGGCCTGCGCAATCACCGTGCTGTCCACATTGCCAATCTCAAAACCCTTCGCACGGACAAGCCGCGCGGCCTCGGCCAGAAGCACGATGGAATCAGCCCCTTTGAATTGCCCATCGGTGTCGGGGAAATGCGTGCCAATGTCACCCAGCGCCGCTGCCCCGAAGAGCGCATCCGCAATCGCGTGCAGCAGCACATCGGCGTCGGAATGGCCCAGCAAGCCGAGATGGAAGGGAATGTGCACACCGCCGATGATGAGCTGGCGCTCAGGCACCAGCGCGTGGATGTCCCAGCCCTCGCCTATGCGGGGCATTGCGGGTGGCTTGGGCATGTTTGGCACCGGTGTTGCTGGATCAGGGGTAGTCATAATTTTCGAATCCCGATAGTGGCGCTGGAGTAGCTGTGCTGCTGCCGTTATGGCTTTGTGGGAGCGCCGGGTAACAGGTATCGGGCACCAGGTATCGGGTGTGCACGTGCTGGCGCGCCTGGATCACCGCCTCGGCCAGGCAGAAGTCTTCCCGGTACGTGACCTTGAAGTTTTGCGCGCTCCCGGCCACGAGTTTGGGTTTGAAGCCCATGGCCTCCATGGCGCTGGATTCATCGGTCACCTGGTCACCGGCACGCGCCAGCGCCGCAAGCAAGGGGCCAATGCGAAACATCTGCGGCGTTTGGGCCAGCCATTTGTCGCTGCGGTTGATGGTTCCGGCCACCCGGCCATTGGACTCGCTCTTGAGCGTATCGGGCAACTTGTGGGCCAGCAGGCCACCCACCTCATCAGCCAGGCAGGCGGCAATCAGGGCATTGATTTGCGCCGGCGTTATCAGGCAGCGTGCAGCGTCATGCACAAGCACCCAGTCGCGGGGGTCTGCAGCTAGCCCTATCAGATGGTTTAGACCATTAAAAACGCTTGTAGCCCTTGTAGAACCTCCACAGTTAGCTACTACAAACGAAGCACGTGGCAATTCTGGCAATTCTGACAACTCTGGCAATGCCGGGCCCGTCAACGCCGGCGTGTGAAGCACATCAAAAAACCGGTCCTCTGCCGCCACCACGACCAGCGTATTTGCAATGCATGCCACCTCAGAGAAGGCTGCCAGCGTGTGCATCACCATGGGACTGCCAGCCACATTTTGGTATTGCTTTGGCACGGCGCTGCCGACGCGGCTGCCGGTGCCCGCGCACGGCACCAGCGCCCAGATGCGCGGTGCATCGCCCGAGACGTTCGATGGGGCACTTGCGGGGTCAATGGTCATGGGTCATGCGCGTCAGGTAGGCCCTATTCTAAAATGCACCCAACCACCCCCTCCCAATCCGGCGAGGGGGATTTTCTATTTGTATTTCGGTTTTTTGGACATTCATGGATTTACCCAAACTCATCGGCGGCAAACGTTTCACCCTGCCCCGCCCAGTTGGTTCAGCCGATGCCTTGCTGCTGGCGCAATTGGGCGAGCGCGAGAAGGCCCATGGCACGCTGATGGCCATCGTAACGGCGGATGCCCTTGATGCCCAACGACTGATCGACGAGATGGCGTTCTTTGCGCCCGAACTTCGCTGCGCCCTGTTCCCAGACTGGGAAACCCTGCCCTACGACACGTTTTCGCCGCACCAGGATTTGATCAGCGAGCGCCTTGCCACGCTATGGAGAATCTCACAGCGCAGCAAGGACACCGGCGCGGATGTGGTCGTCATCCCGGCCACCACCGCGTTGTACCGGCTGGCGCCGCCGGGCTTTCTGGCGGGCTACACGTTCCACTTCAAGGTCAAGCAAAAGCTGGACGAGGCCAAGCTCAAGGCCCAGCTCACACTGGCGGGCTACAGCCATGTGTCGCAAGTGGTGAGCCCCGGTGAATATGCCGTGCGTGGCGGACTGATCGATCTGTTCCCCATGGGTTCGCCGGTGCCCTACCGCGTGGATTTGTTTGACGACGAGATTGACAGCATTCGCACATTTGATCCCGACAGCCAGCGCAGCCTGTACCCGGTGCCTGAAGTGCGCCTTCTGCCGGGGCGCGAATTCCCCATGGACGATGATGCCCGCGCCCGGTTTCGCAGCCGCTGGCGTGAACTGCTGGAGGGCGACCCGACCAAGAGCCGCATCTACAAGGACATTGGCAACGGCGTGGCCACGGCCGGCATTGAGTACTACCTGCCGCTGTTTTTTGACGAGACGGCCACGGTGTTTGACTACCTGGGCGCAGGGTCGGACAATCCGGCCACGATCGTTTTGCACGGTGACCTGGAGCCCGCCTTCCAGCGTTTCTGGCAAGACACCAAAGACCGCTACCGCCTGGTGCAGGGTGACCCCGAGCGCCCGGTGCTGCCGCCCGAGTCACTTTTTCTGGGCATTGAGCAGTTTTACGCACTGGCCAATGCACATGCGCAACTGGCGATACGGCCAGCCCGCCCTCACCCTGGCCCTCTCCCGCAAGCGGGAGAGGGGACAAGCCCGGCATTGCTCCCTCTACCTCTGGGAGACGGCGGGGGTGAAGGCTCTGCCTACGCGGAATTCGAAACTTTGCCCGCTCTCACTGTCGTGCGCGGCGCTGACGATCCGCTGGCGCGCCTGAAAAGCCACGCGCGAAACACCCAGCAGCGCCTGCTGGTGCTCACTGAGAGCGATGGCCGCCGAGAAAGCCTGCTGGACTTTTTGCGTGCGTCGCAACTTGACCCGCCGGCCTTCGATTCGCTGGCGGAGTTTCAAGCGAGCGAAGAAAAACTGGGCATCGCCACAGCCGCTTTGAGCACCGGCTTCAGTTGGCTGGAGGCTGGCATCGATTTCGTCACCGAGACCGAGTTGTTTGCCGCCGGCCCCGTCACCCGCCGCCGCAAAAAGCAGGAGCAGGTCAGTGACGTTGAAGCGCTGATCAAGGATTTGAGCGAGCTCAACCTGGGTGACCCGGTGGTGCACTCCGCCCATGGCATCGGCCGCTACAAAGGCCTGGTCAATCTGGACCTGGGCAACAGACAAGCGAATGGCGATCCCGAAATTCAAGAGTTTCTGCACCTGGAATACGCCGAAAAGGCAACGCTGTATGTGCCAGTCAGCCAGTTGCAACTCATCAGCCGCTACACCGGCGTGAGCGCCGACGAAGCGCCGCTGCACCGGCTTGGCAGCGGCCAGTGGGAAAAAGCCAAACGCAAGGCGGCCGAGCAGGTGCGGGACAGCGCGGCCGAGCTGCTCAACATCTACGCCCGCCGCGCTTTGCGCGAAGGCCATGCCTTCCGCTACTCGCCGGGTGACTACGAAACCTTTGCCAACGACTTCGGCTTTGAAGAAACCGCCGACCAGAAGGCCGCCATCCACGCCGTCATCCAGGACATGATCAGCCCGCGCCCGATGGACCGCCTGATCTGTGGCGATGTGGGTTTTGGCAAGACCGAGGTGGCCTTGCGCGCCGCTTTTATTGGCATCACCGGCGGCAAGCAGGTGGCCTTTCTGGCCCCCACCACGCTGCTGGCCGAGCAGCATTTTCAAACCTTGACCGACCGCTTCAGCAAGTGGCCAGTCAAGGTGGCCGAGGTCTCGCGCTTTCGCTCAGGCAAAGAGATCACGGCGTCGATGAAGGGGATTGCCGACGGCACCATCGACATCGTGGTGGGCACG
>JANMVO010000021.1:0-6413 GCA_031392805.1 Rhodoferax sp.
TTGGCCCGGCGCTCGCCAATGGCGCGCGGCAGGTTCTGCGTGCCACCGGCGCCCGGCATGATGCCCAAAGTAACTTCGGTCAGTGCAAATCGGGCGGCACTGCTGGCGTAGATGAAGTCGCAGCACAAGGCCATCTCCAGGCCACCGGCGTAGGCGTGGCCATTGACCGCGGCAATCACCGGTGTCGGCAGGTCGGCCAGCGTCCAGTACTGGCGCTCGAACAGTTCATGCTGTCGCTGCCAGGTCTGCCGGCTCATGCCGTTGCGTTCTTTCAGGTCACCGCCGGCGCAAAAGATTTTCTCTCCAGCGCCCGTCAGCACCGCGCAGCGGACCTCGCCCGGGTCTTCCGTCAGGCGGGTCCACAAGTCCAGCAGGTCACGGCCCATTTGCGTGTTGAGCGCGTTGCCGGCCTGCGCCCGGTTCAAGGTGACCTGGAGCACATGGGGGCCGGCCATGTCGGTGGCCACGGTCTCGTAGACGGGAATGGGGGTCATGCGTCGTTCCTTGCAGAAAGCAGTGCGTTGTGCTCGCCCAGTTTAGGCGGTGCAGACACCGGCTTGGGCCGCTGGCCGTCGAAACTGAGGGGCAGGCCGACGAACTTCATACCGGTGCCGGGCACCTCCTGCACCAGACCAAGAGCGCTGGTCTGGGGGTGCGCGAGCATTTGCGCCAGGTCGTTGACGGCTGAACAGGGCACGCCCACGGCTTCCAGGCAGTCGATCCAGTGCGCCGTGGTCTGCTGCGCCATGATGGCGTCAATCATGGCGTAGAGCTCGACCTGATGCGCCACCCGGCTCGGGTTGTCGATGAAACGGGGGTCGCCTTGCCATTCCGGCCGCCCCAGCGCGCCCGACAGGGTGCGGAACAGCGCATCGCTGCCTGCAGCCACGACGATTTCGCCGTCGCGCGTCGCATAGCCCTTGTAGGGCACGATGCCCGGCGTCCCGGAGCCCTGTTTGCCGGCCAGCTTGCCCGAGGCCAGGTACTGGGCCGCCAACAGCGACACCCAGCAGCTTGCGGTCTCGAAAAGGGACACATCGACCACGCGCCCCTGGCCCGAGGCATGGCGTTGATGCAGCGCAGTGAGGATGCCGATGACCGCCCACATGCCGGTGCCCATATCGACGATGGAAGCACCGACCCGCACCGACGGTCGCCCCGACTCACCGGTCGTGCTCATGATGCCGCCAAAGGCCTGCATCAGCGGGTCATAGCCGGGCCGGTCTTTCAGAGGCCCCTCGCGCCCAAAAGCCCCCAGGTTGCAGAAAATCAGGGACGGTTTGAGTTGCAGCAGGCTGGGGCCGTCGAGCCCGAGCTTTTCGACATGGCCCGGACGCAGGTTCTGGATCACGATGTCGGCCTTCTCGCAGATTAAAGCTTTAAGCGCGTCGATCTGCGCCGGGTCGCGCAGTTCGCAGACGACTGACTGCTTGTTGCGGTTGAGCGCCTGGAAGAAAGCGGAAGCGCCCTCCCAAAACGGGGGCCCCCACTTGCGGGCGTCGTCACCGTCGGCCTTTTCGATCTTGATGACCTGCGCACCGAGCTCGCCGAGAATCTGGGCGGCAAAAGGTGCGGCGACGCTGTGCCCCAATTCCACCACCACCAGACCAGCGAAGGGACCTGAGCGGGCGTTCTCAAGAGTGGGGGTCTCAGACATGCTTGTTCATCCAGTGAGTTTTTGGCATGTGGTCGATGGTCTCACAAAAGCGCTTGTTTAATGTACGGACAAATCCATATTTACAAATACAGACTTTGTACGTATAAAGAAAAACGCGAAGCAAGATGACAACGCCTGAATCCCTTTCATCGGCCACGCCCCTGCGCCGTGCCACCCGCAAGGCAGACGCGCCACCGCGCTATGTCTGGTTGCACGCATGCCTGCACAACGACATTAATAGCGGGAAATACCCCGTGGGCACCTTTCTGCCCACCGAAGAGCAACTGGGCAAGACCTATGGCGTGAGCCGCCACACGGTGCGCGAGGCCACACGCAAGCTGGTTGACAGCGGCCTGATCTTGCGGCGTCCCAGCATCGGCACCCTGGTGCTTGCGACGCGGCCCGCCGCGCCCTATGTTGCAGCGCTTGGCTCGCTCAAAGATCTCATGGACTACACCAACACCACCCGGCTGGAGCTGCTCAACGAAGCCCGCGTGAAAGCCGACGGGCAACTGGCCCAGGACCTGCGCTGTGACGTCGGTTCCGAGTGGGTTGAGCTCCAGACCAAGCGGCATCTTGCGGGGCAGGACGCCCCGATCTCGTTCACCAAGGTCTATCTGCGCCCGGAATTCGCCGGCATCAAGGCGCACCTGCATGGTGATCACATGAGCATTTACGCCCTGCTGGACACGCTGTACGGTCAGAAAGTAGCGTCGGTGCTGCAGCAAATCGAGGCCACCCTGATGCCCGCCGACGCGGCCAAGCTGCTGCACCTGAAAGCCGGCAGTCCGGCGCTACGCATGCTGCGCTGCTACTTCGACCAGAGCGGACGCCTGCTGAGCGCGTCGGTCAACTTCTATATCGCCGACCGCTTCCGGCTCGTCACGTCCTGGAATAAAGCGCCAGCGTCGCCCTTCAACTGAGCCCTCACATTCAACTCACCCCTACACCCCGAGGCCACCCATGAAACGCATCTTTCCGGCGCTCCTTCTGTGCCTGCTCTCGGGCTGGGCTAGCGCGCAGAGCGGATATCCGAATCGGCCTGTCCGGGTCATCGTGCCGTTCCCGGCGGGCCAAGCTACCGATGTGGTGGCCCGCATGCTGGCACAGCAATTTACTGAATCGCTCGGACAAACCTTCTTCGTTGACAACAAGGCTGGCGCCGCTGCCATCATCGGCACCGAGCAGGCCAAGAACGCGCCCCCCGATGGCTACACCCTGCTGATGGCGTCCAGCGGGCCGCTGGCCATCAACCCGTCGCTGTATTCAAAGCTGCCTTACGACACGCTGAAAGACTTTCAGCCCATCGGCATGACGGTGGCGGTGCCCCAGTTTCTGGTCGTCAACAAGGACTTTCCGGCCAACAACCTCACGGAACTGATAGCCTATGTCAAGCAGAACCCCGGCAAGGTCAACTTCGGCTCGGGCGGCAGCGGCCTGACCAACCACCTGACCATGGAACTGCTCAAGGCCGCCACCGGCATGCAGATCACGCACGTGCCCTACAAGGGCGCCCCCGCCGCCGTGACCGCGCTGATGGGCGGCGAGATCAGCATGATGTTCGAGTCCGGTCCCGCCGTCATTGCGCATGTCAGCAGCGGCAAGCTCAAGGTCATTGCGGTCGGCAGCCCGCGTCGTTCACTGACCCTGACCGAGGTGCCCACCGTGGCCGAGGCCGGCGTTCCTGGCTTCAGCGCCCTCGCCTGGGCCGCATTCCTGGCGCCGGCGGGCACGCCCAAGCCCATCATCCGACAAATGAATGCCGAACTCAACGCCGCACTTTCCAAACCAGCCATCAAGGAACGCCTGCTTGGTATGGGTGCAGAAACTTTGGAATACACCCCAGAGCAGACTGCTGCCTACTTCAAGAGCGAACTGGAAAAATGGGCCGTGGCCGTCAAGGCGTCGGGGGCACGCGTGGACTGATCGAAGCTGCACCGAACGCGGGTGCAGTGGTCAAATTGTCGAGGGCACAGGAGTTGCCACCCTGTGGCATTGCCATCCGCCAGAGTTCACCGTCGTGATCTACTTCTATGTCCTGAACAGGACCGTATTTTTCGATTCGGCTGGCAACAGAATCATTCCACCGTTACGCTTTTCGCCAGATTGCGCGGCTTGTCCACATCGGTTCCCCGCGCGCAGGCGGTGTGGTAGGCCAGCAATTGCAGTGGCACCACGTGCAACAGCGGCGACAGCTCACCATAGTGCTCGGGCATGCGGATGACGTGAATGCCTTGGTCGCTTTCAATCTTTGTGCCGGCATCGGCCAGGACGTAGAGCACACCGCCACGCGCGCGCACCTCGTGCAGGTTGCTCTTGAGCTTTTCCAGCAGCGCGTCGTTGGGGGCCACGGTGACGACCGGCATTTCGCTGGTCACCAGGGCGAGCGGGCCGTGTTTTAACTCACCCGCCGGGTAGGCCTCGGCATGGATGTAGCTGATTTCCTTTAGCTTTAACGCACCTTCGAGTGCAATCGGGTAATGCAGGCCGCGCCCGAGGAACAGCGCGTTTTCTTTCTGCGCAAAGTCTTCGGCCCAGGCGATGACTTCGGGTTCAAGCGCCAGCACCGCACTCATGGCAGCGGGCAGGTGGCGCATGGCCTTGAGGTGGCGCGCCTCGTCTGCGGCACTTAAATTTCCACGCATTTTGGCCAGCGTCAAAGTCAGCAAAAACAGCCCGGCGAGTTGCGCCGTGAAAGCCTTGGTGGAGGCCACCCCGATCTCAATGCCGGCACGCGTGATGTACGCCAGTTTGCATTCACGCACCATGGCACTGGTGGCCACGTTGCAGATGGTCAAGGTGTTCGTCATGCCCAGGCTTTGCGCATAACGCAGCGCGGCCAGGGTGTCTGCCGTCTCACCCGACTGGGTGATGGTGACCACCAGCGTTTTTGGGTTGGGCACCGATTCTCGGTAGCGGTACTCACTGGCCACTTCCACCTGAGTCGGGATTTTGGCAATGCTCTCCAGCCAGTATTTGGCGGTGCAGCCGCTGTAGTAGCTGGTGCCGCAGGCCAAAATCAGCACCGCGTCAATATTTTTAAAGATGGCTGCAGCGCTGTTGGCGGCCTGACCCGCAAACAGATCGGGCACGAAGCCCTCAACGCCTTCCAGCGTGTCCGCAATGGCGCGCGGCTGCTCAAAAATCTCTTTTAGCATGTAATGCCGATACGGCCCCAGTTCTGCCGCGCCACTGTGCGCCAGCACAGTTTTAACCGGGCGCTGTGCTGCGGCAACCGTTTTATGCGCTTTGTCAACCAGCCAGTATTTGCCCAACTGCACGTCAACCACATCACCCTCATCCAAATACACGATTTGATCTGTCACACCCGCCAGCGCCATGGCATCACTGGCCAAAAAGTGTTCGCCGCCATCCGTACCAACACCCAGAATCAGCGGGGAACCGGCCCGCGCACCAATCAGGCGGTGTGGCTCGTCTTTGCAAAACACCGCGATGGCGTAAGCCCCGTGCAACAGTTTGACGGCCGCCTTGACGGCTTCAAAAATATCACCGTCGTACAGGCTGTCCACCAGGTGCGCGATGACTTCGGTATCAGTCTGGCTCTGAAAGGTGTAGCCCTTGGCCTTGAGCTGCGCTCGCAACTCATCGTGGTTTTCAATGATGCCGTTGTGGACCAGTGCCACACGCCCGGGGCGGCTGGCAGCCGCCTCGCCAGTGGCAGCACTTTTCGCGCTGGTGAATACCGAATCCGGCCCGTGGCTGAAGTGCGGATGCGCGTTGTGCAAGGCGGGCGCGCCGTGCGTTGCCCAGCGGGTGTGCGCAATGCCCAGCCGACCTTCCAGATGGGTCGCGGCGACCTGCTCAATCAGCTCAGCCACGCGCGAGGTACTGCGGGCTCTCTTCAGGCCATCGTTGTACACGGCCACCCCGCAGGAGTCGTAGCCCCGATACTCCAGCCGTTGCAGGCCCTGGACCAGAATAGGAACGATGTTGCGGGTTGATACTGAGCCGACAATGCCACACATAGACTTCTCCAAAAAAAAGATTTGTTGATATTAAGACCAGCAGCGAAAATTCAGTGATTGATATTTGTGACTTTTTGGACTTTAATTTCAATTTAATTTTCAGATTTTTAAATATTCCAAAATTATGACTAATTTGGAACAAATATCACTGGATGCAACCGACCTTTTGTTGCTGGACCATCTTCAGCGCGATGCAACCATCAGCAATCAAGCGTTGGCTGAGCGTGTGCACACCTCAGCACCCACCTGCCTGCGCCGTGTCAAACGGCTGCGTGACGCTGGCCTGATCGAGCGGCAGATTGCCATCCTGAATGCCGACAAACTGGCACCCCTTCTGGGCCACGGCTTGACCGCGATTGTGGAGATCACGCTGGACCGGCAGGATGCACAAAGCCTTACTGGGTTTGAGGCGCGGGTGGCGACCGACGAGGCGGTGCAGCAGTGCTATCGCGTCTCACCGGGACCGGATTTTGTGCTGGTAGTGTTCGCCCGCAGCATGCCCGTTTATCTGGCCTTGTCGCAACGGCTTTTCTCGGCCGACGCCAATGTGCGCAACGTCAAGGCCTTTTTTAGCCTGAAACGCAGTAAATTCGAACCAAATGTGCCTATAGCCCTTGTGTCGTATACATAGTTGTTGCGGTAGGGACGAAGGTTAACCCCTCGCCCCCCGCGCAGATCCGTACGTGCGGAATTACCGCATACGGCTCCTGCCTCAGGTGTGTGACGCATAGAAGCGTTCCTCCGGGTATGGGTGTGCGTTGCGGATGGGC
>JANMVO010000054.1:0-2544 GCA_031392805.1 Rhodoferax sp.
GCAAGTTGATGAGCGCACCAAAGTCCAGAATCTTGGTGACCGGGCCTTCATAGACCTTGCCAATTTCCACTTCAGCCGTGATCTGCTGGATGCGGCGCTTGGCTTCTTCGGCCTTGGCGCCGTCAGTGGCGGCAATGGTGATGGTGCCGTCTTCGTTGATGTTGATCTGGCAACCGGTTTCTTCGGTCAGCGCGCGGATGACAGCGCCGCCCTTGCCGATCACGTCGCGGATTTTTTCCGGATTGATCTTCATCGTGTACAGCTTGGGCGCAAAGTTCGACACCTCGGTTTTGGCTTCGCCCATCGCCTCTTGCATCTTGCCCAGAATGTGCATGCGGGCTTCTTTGGCCTGCGCCAGTGCGACCTGCATGATTTCCTTGGTGATGCCCTGGATTTTGATGTCCATCTGCAAGGCGGTGATGCCGTTGGTGGTGCCCGCCACTTTGAAGTCCATGTCGCCCAGATGATCTTCGTCACCCAGGATGTCGGTCAGCACCGCAAAGCGGCCACCGTCTTTGATCAAACCCATGGCGATGCCAGCCACGTGCGCTTTCATGGGCACACCGGCGTCCATCAAACTCAGGCAGCCCCCGCAGACCGACGCCATGGATGACGAGCCATTGGATTCGGTGATCTCGCTGACCACGCGCATGGTGTATGGGAACTCTTCCTTGCTCGGCAGCACGGCGATGAGCGCGCGCTTGGCCAGACGGCCATGGCCAATCTCGCGCCGCTTGGGCGTGCCCACGCGACCGGTTTCGCCGGTGGCGAACGGAGGCATGTTGTAGTGCAGCATGAAGCGGTCTTCAAACTCGCCCGCCAGTGCGTCAATGCGCTGCGCATCGCGCTCGGTGCCCAGCGTGGTGACGACCAGCGCCTGGGTTTCGCCGCGCGTGAACAGGGCCGAGCCGTGGGTGCGTGGCAGCACGCCGTTGCGGATCTCGATGGCACGCACAGTGCGGGTATCGCGGCCATCAATGCGTGGCTCGCCGGCCAGAATCTGGCTGCGCACGATTTTGGCTTCGATGTCAAACAGCATGCCTTCAACGGCAACACTGTCAAACGCGACACCATCAAGCTTCAGGTCGGCCATCACGACCGCGTAAGCTTCGCGGCAGGCGCGGGTACGGGCCTGCTTGTTGCGAATCTGGTAAGCCGCGACGAGTTTGTCCTTGGCCAGCGCGCCGACCTTGGCGATCAGGGGCTCGTTTTTGGGCGGCGCCTTCCAATCCCACACCGGCTTGCCGGCGTCACGCACCAACTCGTGAATTGCGTTGATGGCGATATTGCCCTGCTGGTGGCCAAACACCACGGCGCCCAACATGATTTCCTCAGACAGTTGCTTGGCCTCGGACTCCACCATTAACACGGCGGCTTCGGTTCCTGCGACCACCAGGTCCAGCAAAGAATCTTTGCGCGCGGTCTGGCCGGGGTTGAGCACATATTCGCCATTGACATACCCGACGCGGGCCGCGCCGATGGGTCCGCTGAACGGGATGCCGCTGACGCTTAAAGCGGCGCTGACCGCGATCAGTGCGGCAATGTCGGCGTCAACTTCAGGGTTGAGCGACAGGGTGTGCACGACCACGTGCACTTCATTGAAAAAGCCTTCGGGAAACAGCGGGCGAATCGGGCGGTCAATCAGGCGGCTGGTGAGCGTTTCGAACTCGCTTGGGCGGCCTTCACGCTTGAAGAAACTGCCGGGGATTTTGCCAGCGGCGTAGGTTTTCTCAAGGTAGTCAACGGTCAGCGGGAAGAAGTCCTGGCCGGCCTTGCCTTCGGTTTTGGCGACGACCGTGGCCAGCACCACGGTGCCGTCCATGTCCAGCAGCACGGCGCCGGTGGACTGGCGCGCGATTTCTCCGGTTTCCATGGTGACCTTGTTCTGGCCCCACTGGAAGGTTTTGGTGACTTTGTTGAATAGGCTCATGGTGTGTTCTCCTGATAATGACGTGAGGTGCGTTGGGTGCGGAAACCCGCTGGAAGGTGAAAGCTACCTCGCCCGAGCCTGGATCATCTGCACAGAACACGATGCCATTCCATCAAAATTTGGCCCCATTTTTTGATGGAATGACACAGCTTCGCTCTGTTTCAGTTAAAACCCGCTGTTTTAAACAATTCCGAAGTAAAAAACGCCTGAGCTTGTTGAAAACTCAGGCGCCTGTCTTTCGATGCCGTGCCGAATTAACTTGCGTAATTTACTTGCGCAGGCCCAGCTTGGTGATCAGCGCTGAATAACGCTCATGGTCTTTGGAGTTCAAATAGTCCAGCAATTTGCGTCGACGGCTCACCATGCGCAGCAAACCACGGCGACCATGGTGGTCTTTGGCATGGGTTTTGAAGTGGGGCGTGAGCTCGTTGATGCGGGCTGTGAGCAATGCCACTTGCACTTCGGGACTGCCGGTGTCGCCGGCCTGGCGTGCGTTGTCTTTAACGACAGCGGCTTTGATGCTGGATGCGATCATTGTGTTTTCCTGTGGGTAAGTAACTTGCGACGGGCGCTGGAACTGCCCCCGACGTGCGCTTGTGCGGTATGCAAAGCCG
>JANMVO010000060.1:0-2951 GCA_031392805.1 Rhodoferax sp.
CTCCAGCCGTGCCCGGTTTTCGTCGTTGATGCTGACCATGATCACGCCGTCTTGCGTGAGCAGGTCTTTAGCCAATATGAGGCGCTGGTACAAAAACTCCAGCCACTGGCTGTGCCGCCAGCGGTCGTTCGCACCGACGTAGCGGTCGTTGTAAACCCAGTCTTTGTTGCCGGTGTTGTAGGGCGGGTCGATGTAGATGACGCGGATTTTGCCGGCGTGGGTGCTTTTGAGCAGGCGCAAAGAATCGAAGTTGTCGCCTTCAATGATCAGGTTGGGCGTGCCGACATTGGCAACCTGGCCGGCCAGCGCTTTGAGGCCGTGAGAATGTTCTTCAACCAGGCGCGGCAGCACGATGTTGGCGTTCAGCGCGGCGTCGCGCGCTATCGCGCTGCTTTCCCAATACAGCCCGAGTTTTTGCTTGGTCAAATGCTCGGTGAGCAGGCGGCGCAGTTGCGGGGCGCTCAGGTGTTCCAGGCTCTGCAGCAGGTCGTTGGGGGTGCTCATGGGCTTTGCTATTGTTATTAGAGCTAACTACGCAATAAATATTGGGGCTGAGTGAAGAGTTGACGCGGACTATCAGGTTGGCGGCGGGCTAGGCGCTTCAGTGACAGGCGAGAAGATCAGTTGATTGCCTCTGCTGAACGAGCACGTTGTCAGTCAAAAACTCAAACTCGGGCGGAAGGTTGAAATACTGGCCTTCGGAGTTGCGCAGCAGTTCAATCTGAAAGGTGTTGGTGTTCAGTTCAGTCATCAATCGAACCAGTTTTCTATTTTGAGTCCCGGCACCCGTTCGAACTCGCGCGTGTTGCGGGTGACGAGCGTCATGTCGTGCGCCAATGCAATACCCGCGATCTGGCTATCAATCGGGCCAATGGGCGTACCCAGTCGCTCCAAGTGAGCTCTGGCTTGCGCTGATCGATCGGCGCAAACCGCGCTGAATGACAAGACCTCGAAGCGCTTCTTGGCCGCTTCCAGTCGCGCAAATTGGCTTCTTGGATCGTGAGATTTATAGGCTCCCGTCAGCAGTTCATACAGTACTGGCGCACACAAATTGATATCGCTGTCTCTTTGTTCACTTACGTGAGATCGAATCTGTCCGATCCCTTTGAAAAAATAGATGAGCGTGTCTGAGTCGAGTAGGTAAGCCAAAACGATTGCCTACCAACTGGAGCGTGGACTGTCGGGAACATCCATCGCCCTGATCTCCTGTAGGGTTGGAAAATCGTCACCGCCCTCGTCGCGCAACCGGTCAATCTCGGCAAAAAACGCTTCCCAGCTCTGGCCCTGGGTTTTTCTCTCCTCAATGGCAAATTTGGCAAACCACTGGCTCACAGATACGTGAGCGCGGCTAGCCGCCTGCTTGGCAGCCTCAAGCGCACTGTCTTCAACGTAAATAGTTACTTGTCCCATGGAGAATCCTTCCTCAACGGTTAATTTCACAATTATAAGTGGACTTAACTTATAATTTATTTTGGCCTTTTTTTTTGGAATTACGCTGCAATTGCAACCGGCTGCCCCAACCCCCGCAGCACATCGCGCACCATCTGCGCCCGGTCTTTGGTTTCTGGCAACTCGCGCTCGATCCGCAGTTTCTCATTGCCCACCAGTTTGATGTGCCGGTTTTTCTGAATCATCTCGATGATGCGCATGGGCTCAATCGGCGGGTTTTTCTTGAAGGTGATGGTGATGGCGCCTGGCGCGGCATCAACTTTCACCACACCAAGCGGTTTGGCGATCACGCGCAGGCGGTGCACGTCAATCAACGTCTGCGCCTGCGGCGGCAGCTTGCCAAAGCGGTCCACAATCTCTTCCAGCAGCGAGTCAATCTGGTCGGTGTTTTTGGCAGTCGCCAGTTTTTTGTAGAAGCTCAGGCGCAGGTGCACGTCGCCGCAGTAGTCATAGGGCAGCAGGGCGGGGGCGTGCAGATTGATGTCGGTGGTGGCGTTGAGCGGGCTGAGCAGATCGGGCTCGATGCCGGCTTTGAGGCAGCGCACCGCTTCGCTCAACATCTCGTTGTAAAGCTGGAAGCCGATTTCCAGCATGTTGCCGCTCTGGTTTTCGCCCAGCACTTCGCCTGCGCCGCGAATCTCCAGATCGTGCATGGCCAAATAGAAGCCGCTGCCGAGCTCTTCCATTTGCTGAATCGCGTCCAGCCGCTGGCTGGCCTGTTTGGTCAGGCCTTCCAGATCGGGCACCATCAGGTAGGCATAGGCCTGGTGGTGGCTGCGACCCACGCGGCCGCGCAATTGGTGGAGTTGGGCCAGGCCAAACTTATCGGCGCGGCTCATGACGATGGTGTTGGCGGTGGGTACGTCAATGCCGGTCTCGATGATGGTGGAGCACAGCAGCAGGTTGTAGCGCTGGGCCACAAAGTCACGCATTACGCTCTCCAACTGGCGCTCGGGCATCTGGCCGTGGGCGACGGCGATGCGCGCCTCGGGCAGCAGCTCTTCCAGCCTGGCGCGGCGGTTCTCGATGGTCTCGACCTCGTTGTGCAGAAAGTAAACCTGCCCGCCGCGTTTGAGTTCGCGCAGCACGGCTTCACGGATCACGCCATTGCCCTCGGTGCGCACGAAGGTTTTGATGGCCAGGCGGCGCTGGGGCGCGGTCGCAATCACGCTTAAATCACGCAGGCCCTCCAGCGCCATGCCCAGCGTGCGCGGGATCGGCGTGGCGGTGAGCGTGAGCACATCGACCTCGGCGCGCAGGGCCTTCATGGCCTCTTTGTGGCGCACGCCAAAGCGGTGTTCTTCGTCGATGATGAGCAGGCCCAAGTCTTTGAACTTGGTTGATTCACTCAGCAGCTTGTGCGTGCCCACCACGATGTCGATGGTGCCGTCGGCAATCCCCTTCATCGACGCCGTGATCTCTTTGCCTGAGCGAAAGCGCGAGACCTCGGCCACCTTGACTGGCCACTTGCTGAAGCGGTCGGTCAAGGTTTGAAAATGCTG
>JANMVO010000095.1:0-4031 GCA_031392805.1 Rhodoferax sp.
AGTGGCGTCAGGCGGCGGCGCAGGCGGGGGTCGAACCCGGCGTGGGCGTTGTCTGCGCGGGCCTTGAGCGCAGGTACCAGAGTGCGCTCGGCCAGGCATTCCAGCACGACTGTATCGATCTGGCCAGACGCGGCCAGCGCGCTGGCCGGATCGATCCGGTCACCGGCGAAACCGGCACCGGCCCCGATGCTACAAACAATTTTCGCGTCGTTTTGCATCGCGCTACAAGCCCATGTAGGAACGCCGCACGTCGGGGTCGCGCAGCAACTCGTCGCCGGATGCCATCTTCAGAATGCGGCCATGCTCGATGATGCAGCCGCGCTGGCACAAACGCAGCGCATTACCCACGTTTTGCTCCACCAGAAGCACCGACAGACCCTTGGTCCGGACCAGTTCGCGCACCATTTCGAATACCTTGTCGACCATGATCGGTGCCAGGCCGAGCGAGGGTTCGTCCAGCATCAGCAACTTCGGCCGCGCCATCATCGCCCGAGCCACCGCGCACATTTGGCGCTCGCCGCCTGACAGGCGCCCGGCGAGTTGCCCACGGCGCTCGGCGAGAATCGGAAACAGGCGCATCACTTCGTCCAGCGATTCGGCCATACGCGCGCGCGCTTGCGCATGGTAGGCGCCAAGTTCAAGATTCTCCAGCACGGTCATGAAAGGAAACAGGCGACCACCCTCGGGCACCATGACTAGGCCGCGTTCGGCTGCGCTATGGGCGGGCAAGTTCGTGATGTCCTGTCCGTCGAAAATGACGCTGCCGGAATGCGCCCGCAGATGTCCACTGATGGTCAACAGCAACGTGGTTTTGCCGGCACCGTTGGCACCGACCACTGAAACGATTTCGCCGTGTCCGACCTCGATCGTGATGCGCTCCAGTACTGGCAGCTCGCCATAACCGGAGCACAGCGACTCGACGCTTAAGATTGCGTCCATTGGTGTCCCTCTCCAAGATAAGCTTTGATGACTTCGGGTGAGCTGAGAATCTGCTCGGCGGTGCCTTCTCCGATCATGCGACCGCGGTCGAGGACGACCACGCGCTTTGAAAACGCGCGCACCACCTTTAAATTGTGCTCGATGATGAGAAAGGTCTGCCCCCCGGCGTGCAGACCCTGCAGCAGTTCGATCACCTGCCCTACCTCGCTCTGGTTGAGTCCGGCCATGACTTCGTCGAGCAGGACGATCTCCGGCTCAAGCGCCAGCGCCCGCGCCACTTCAAGCCGGCGCCGTTCGCTCAGCGTCAGGTCTCCGGCACGGCGACTCGCATGGTGGGCAAGACCCACCTGTTCAAGCACCACCATGGCCTTGTCACGCGCGGTCGCCAGTGCCCGATGGCGCATGAAGGCACCGATCATCACATTTTCAAGCGTGCTCAATGCAATCAGCGGCTTGGCGATTTGAAAGGTGCGGCCCATGCCGAGCTGGGCCCGTGCATGCGGCGCCAGCCGGTTGATCTGCTGGCCGCGCAGGCGCACTTCTCCTTCGGTCGGTGCCAGTTGCCCGCTGAGAAGATTGAAGAAAGTGGTCTTACCGGCACCGTTCGGGCCAATGATGCTGACGATTTCTCCCTTGTGGACCGTCAGCGTAATGTTGTCCACAGCACGCAGTCCAAGGAACTGTTTGCTGACGCCGGATACGGCAAGAAGTTCTTCTGTCATTTTTCTGCCCTCCCCTTGCGCCGCAGCTTGAGCATCAGGTCGCCCCACGCACCGACCACGCCACGTTTCATGAACAATGCCGCCAGCACCATCAGCAAACCCAAGATCGCCAGGTTCATGCCTGGCAGCCAGTTGGCCAGTTCGGCGCGCAGGACATTTTCAAATGGAATGATCAGCGCGGCGCCGAGCAACGGGCCGGCGATGGTGCCAATGCCGCCGATCAGGCTCAGCAGTGCGAATTTGACGCCCACCTCCGGCAGCGTGAACAGCGTTGGCGGATCGATATAACGCAGGTACATCGCAAACAGTGTGCCTCCTATCGAAGTCAGTGCAGCACTTAATGCCATTCCTTGCAGCTTGACCCCCAGCACGTTGATGCCGACCGCGCGCGCAGCATCCTCATCTTCGCGCACCGCAAGCAGGTAGTACCCAAGCCGGCTGCGCCGCAAAATCACGGTGATGCCGATGACCAGCGCGACAAATACAAACATCAGCAACGCATACTGCCAGCGCTCCTTGAAAATCATGTTGCCAAAACTGGCCTTGAAGGGGATCAGGATGCCGCGCGGGCCGCCGGTGAGGGAGTCGAAATGGTTGGCGATGACAAATGCGACCTCATTGAAGGCCAGCGTGGCAATCGCGAAAAACGGACCACGCAGACGAAACGTCGGCCAGGAAATCAACACCGCCAGCAAGGCTGCAAAAATCGCAGCGGGAAGCATGGTCAGCCAGGGTGACAGGTCGAACAAGGTGTACAACCTGGCCGTGACATAAGCGCCGATGGCGAAAAACACTCCGTGGCCGAGCGAGAACTGGCCCGCGAAGCCACCGATGATATTCCACGCCGCCGCAAGTCCGCCCATCAGGTAGGTGAACGCGATGATGTTGAGCCAATACGGGTCCTGCACCAGAAGCACAAACGGCAGAAAGGCCAGCGCCATGCCGCCGAGGAATTTCAACAGCGCCTGCTGACCGGTTTCAATCCCAGAGAGTACGACCGGCATTGCGGTGGATCCCGCTGCGCGTTCGATATTGGGTTTGTTAATGTTGTTCACGAAAGCCCACTTCTTCGGCACCCACCTGACCGAACAGGCCGGCAGGACGCACGATTAATACCACAAGGAAAATAATGAACCAGATGGCGTTCTTCAACGCCGGATCGATGTAGTAGCCAGCGAACGCTTCCACCACGCCAACAATCAGCCCACCGATGTAGGCACCCCACACGCTTCCCAGGCCACCCAGCACGACCACCGCAAAGGCGGCGAGGATGAAGTTGCCGCCGACCGCAGGCGTGATCGAATAAATTGGTGTCAGCATTGCGCCCGCCATACCGGCCAGCGCGGCACCGAGGCCAAAGGTGATCAGAAAAGTGCGCTCGACATTGATGCCCATCGCGCGCGCTGCCCGTTTGTCCTGAGTCACCGCACGGATCGATTTACCGGCCATGGTACGTGACAGGAACAGATGCAGACCGATCGTAATCAACGTCACGGCAACAAAGGTTACCAAGCGTACTACGCTGATCTTGAGGTCGCCCACCGTCAGCACCGTAGAGCCGACCTGGCCGCCAATGCTGTACGCTTCACCACGCGACACGGCCAGCATGATGTTCTGGAACAGGATCAACAGGCCGAAAGTAGCGAAGATTTGCATATTGGGCTCGTCGCGCAGCGGATGGATGACAAGGCGCTGGATCGCCATGCCAAGCAGACCTACCAGTGGTGCTACCACCAGCACAGACAAATACGGATTGATGCCGAACTGCGCGTAAGCAAAGTAGCTGCCGTACATGCCGAACATCACCAGTTCGCCCTGCGCAAAGTTGACAATCCGCACCACGCCGAAAATCAGGTTCAGCCCGATGCTGACCAGCCCATAAATGCCGCCCAGCAGAATGCCAAAGACCAGCACATTGATAATTTGATCCATTGTTCGTTTTCCTTAAACTGGGTGGCGCCGATCAACCTCAGCGCCACGCCGATTGCACCAATGCAGCATCAGTTGCGAGCCAGGCTTTTGAGGGTGGCACCTGCGGGAGCCGCTTGTTTCGGGAACACGGTGACCATCTTGCCTGACTGCCACTGGGCGGTGTTTGGCGACGCACGCAGGTTCTGGAAGTTCTTGTCGAACTTGACACCGAAGCCAGTGGCGTAGGTGCCTTCAGGCTTGTCCAGTTTGGCTGCGGCGGCCCGAATTTTTTCAACGTCGATGCTGCCGGCCGCCTTGATCGAGTCGAACAATATCTGCAGGCCGACATAGCCGGCCATGCTCTGCGGCGCGATTGGATCAGCCTTGTACTTGGCACGGTAGGCCGCGAGAAAAGCCTTGGCGCCCGGGCCGAAACTCTCGGCAACGTCGGTGCGCGGC
>JANMVO010000107.1:0-1523 GCA_031392805.1 Rhodoferax sp.
GGTGCCATTCCAGAACTGGACTCGATGGCTGTCGTGTCACTGATTACGGGGCTGGAAAACCACTTCGGGCTGGTGGTGGACGATGACGACATTGACGGCAACACTTTTGCCACCGTCGGTTCGCTGGTCGGTTATGTCAGCACCAAGCTGGCGGCCTGAAGTCGCTGTATCCACCGCGCCTGCCATGCCAGTTCAGGCTCAAGTCGAGGCCTTTTTTCTGCCCAGCCCCTCCCCCGCAAGTGGCCAGCGTTTTTGCCTTTACCACCCTGCTCATGGCGGTTCGATGCGTGGGCAGGTTCTCTATATCCACCCGCTGGCCGAAGAAATGAACAAGTCGCGGCGGATGGCCGCGCTGCAGGCCCGCGCACTCAGCGCTGCGGGTTTTGCCGTCCTGCAAATAGATCTGTTGGGTTGTGGCGACAGCAGCGGTGATTTCGGCGAAGCCACCTGGTCTGCCTGGGTTGACGATGTGCTGGCCGCATGCCAGTGGCTACGCAGACAACCCACTTCAGTCGATTGTGCTGGATCGGCAAAACCCGTGCCTTTGTGGCTGTGGGGCCTGCGTTCAGGTTGCCTGCTGGCCGCCGACGCTGCCGGGAAACTGCCAGAGCCCTGCCACTTTCTTTTCTGGGCTCCTGCGCCCGTCGGCAAGCCGTTGCTCCAGCAGTTTTTACGCCTCAAGGTAGCGGGCGACATGTTGGCCGGCAGTGCCAAAGGGGTGATGGACAGCATGCGCCAAAAACTGGCCGCAGGTGACACCGTGGAGGTGGCGGGCTATGCCTTGAATCCTGCCCTGGCCAGCGGGCTGGAGCAGGCCAATCTCAATCCGCCAGAGACAGCCACGCGGGTGGAATGGCTGGAACTTTCCACCCGCGCCGACGCCACGCTGACGCCTGTGGCGACACAGGCCCTGGCGCGCTGGCAAAAAGCGGGTCATGCAGTACGCAGCCGTCTGGTCACTGGCCCTTCGTTCTGGCAAACCGCCGAGCTTGAAGACGCCCCTGCCCTCATCACCGCGACACTCGCGGCCATGGTGGAGCCGATGGCATGAATTTCACTGAACAGGCAAGCTTGTTTGGCTGCGCAGGAGAAACCTTGGTGGGTATTCTGGCGCGGCCCGCTGCGCCTCTGAACACGGGGGTCGTCATCATCGTCGGCGGCCCACAATACCGCGCCGGCAGCCACCGGCAATTTGTGCTGTTGTCCCGTGCGCTGGCCACTGCCGGCTATGCGGTGCTGCGCTTTGATTACCGGGGTATGGGCGACAGTACCGGTAACCTGCATAACTTTGAGAATATCAACCCGGATATTGCTTGCGCCATTGATGTGCTCCACGCCGCCATTCCCGGTCTGGGCAACGTGGTGCTTTGGGGTCTTTGCGACGGTGCGTCTGCTGCCTTGCTGTATTGCCATGCGGTGCAGGATTCCCGCATTCGCGGCCTGTGCCTGCTCAACCCCTGGGTGCGCTCGACCGCCAGCCTGGCCAAAACCCATGTCAAGCACTACTACCTACAGCGCCTGCG
>JANMVO010000125.1:0-7231 GCA_031392805.1 Rhodoferax sp.
CTTCACCTCAATAGATCCGATGAAAGCCCTGTACTGGAGCGCGGTGATCAACGGCGTGGTGGCCGTACCCATCATGGTCGGGTTGATGCTGCTGGCGACAAAAAAAGAAGTCATGGGCCCATTCACGGCAGGGCGCAAAACCCGCTGGTTTGGCTGGTTGGGCACGTCGGTTATGGCGGCGGCGGTGTTGATGATGGGGTGGGATTTTGTTCGGTAAGGTCGATGATGTACTGAAACTTGAGAGGCTTGGGCAGGATTTTTTGCGCCAAGGCCTCAGCGGCAGTGACAGCGGCGTTCGCATTCAGGGGCTTGAATCTATCGTAGCTGCGGTTGTCCAAGGCTTCCTGCGCCGCGCAGAGCTTGGGCTCCCGTTAACCCAGAATTGCCAGCGACCAGGCGCGCAGGGGGCCACGGTTCGCATAGGGCGTAAAAGTCCGGGACAAGGCGCGCAAATCGAATGAAGAGGCAATTTCTCGCGCGCTGAAGACAGGGTGGCGTCGCGATGAACGCCTGGATGCGGGTTATGGGAAAAAAATTGGAAAAGCGGTGCGCAAACATCAAGCCTGCGTTGTTCCCGGAAAAAAACGCTGTTCGAACTGGTCCGCCGCCAGCGGTCTGGAATTCAAATAGCCTTGCCACTCGTCGCAGCCCATTTCGCGCAGCGCGTCTTTTTGTTCCACCGACTCCACCCCCTCTGCGACGACATTCATCTTCATGCTGTGAGCAAGGGCAATAATCGCACGGACGATGGACGCGTCGTTTTCCTTCGCCATCATGTTGCATACAAAGGACTGGTCAATTTTGATCGTATGCAGCTTGAAGTAGCGCAGGTAGCTCAAGGACGAATACCCGGTGCCGAAATCGTCAATGGTGATGCGCACACCCAAATCCGAGAGCTGACGAAGGATTTCGATGTTTCCATCAACGTTGCTCAGGAACACGCTTTCGGTTATCTCAATTTCAAGTTGGTGCGGTTCCAGCCCGCACGCGCGCAAAGCCTCCATGACGGTATTGACCAGATCCCCATTGATTTGGATCACCGAAAGATTGACTGCCACCGGCAGCAAAGCATGCCCACGACGCGCCCACGCCATGACTTGCGCGCACGCCTCGCGGATTACCCAATTGCCCAATGGCAAAATCAACTTGGTCTCTTCGGCGATGGGAATGAATCGGGCTGGTGATATCAGGCCGTGCTTCGGATGTTGCCAGCGCAGCAATGCCTCCACACCGACCAGCTGGCCACTCTGCATGCTGAATTTGGGTTGATAGCAGAGTCTGAACTGGCCGTCTTGCAACGCGCCGTTCATGGCTTGCTCCAGCGCCAGCTTCTCCACCGCACGCTCGTTCATCTCACCTGAAAAATACTGGTAGGTATATCGGCCGTGTTCCTTGGCGGAATACATCGCCAGGTCGGCATTGCGCAGCAGTGTTTCCGCATCGCTGGCATCGCTTGGAAACACGCTGATACCAATGCTACAGGTAATATTCAGCGTGTGTCCGTCGACAGCGTAAGGCGCGGCCAGCGCATTGATGATCTTCTGGGCCACCTGCCCAGCCTCCTCCACCTTTTGCAGGCGCTCCAGCACCACCGCGAATTCGTCGCCTCCGAGGCGGGCAATGGTATCGCTCTTGCGGGTTGCCTCATTGATGCGCTGTGCCACCTGCTTCAGAAGTTGATCACCCACACCGTGTCCGAGGGAATCATTGACGTTCTTGAACCGGTCCAGATCGATAAACAGCAGTGCAAAGGGCAGATTGTCGTTGCGCCCGGCGGTGAGCATGGCGTGAGCCAGACGATCAGCCAGCACCCGGCGGTTGGGCAGCAACGTCAATGGGTCGGTGGTTGCCAGGATTTCGATGCGCGCTTCCGCCCGCTTGCGCTCGGTGATATTGGCATTGGTGCCGGACATGCGGAAGGTTTTGTTGTCTGCGGTCCGCTCGACCACCTTGCCCAGGCTGGCGATCCAGAGCCACTCGCCGCTGCGGGTCATGACGCGGTGCTCTACCGTGTAGAACTCCGCCTCGCCCTTGAACACCGACAGCCAGTGTGCGTAAATCAGTTCCTTGTCATCAGGGTGAACCAGGTCAAAGAGCGCCAGGCCGGTGATAACGGTTTCATGCGGATCTTCTGCTCCCAGCATGCGCGACCAGGCGCTGTCGAGGTACACCGTATTGTCTTCAAGGTTCCAGTCCCACATGCACAGGTTGGACCCTTCCAGCGCGAGCGCAAGCCGCTCCCTGGCGCGGCGGTTCTCCAGGGTTGCCGTTTTCAGCTCAGTGATGTCGCTGATGAAGGTGTAATAACCCGACACATGCCCAGAGTCGGCGATTTGCGGAACCAGGCTCACGGCCAGATGGCTGACCCGCCCATCCGCGTGGCGGTGCTCACGCTGGCGGTCAACCCGTTCGCCGGCAAAAACACGGGAATGCACACTTTCAAAGTCAGACTGCGAAACCTGGCCAGCGAGAATGTCACGGGCTAGCTTGCCCAGCATTTGCTGCAAATCCAGGCCGAGCCACCGGGCATAGGATGGGTTGGCATAGCGGCAGCGTGTTGCATCGTCATAAAAAGCGACGAACATGGGGGCGTTTTCAGTGACGAGGCGCAGTTGTTCATGCGACTTGCGCAGTTCGGCATTGGTTGCCGTGACATCGGCCAAACGCGCGGCTGTGAGGGTGTCGCCCATTTTTGCCTCGAACAGCCGCTCTGACCTGCGCCGCAGCAGTCCGGTCATGACGACGATGGCCGGTGTCGCCACCGCCCAGGACAGAACCCGGGTCAGGTTGTCACTCGTATAGTGGAACGGCTGCCCCGGAATCGAGAAAAAATGCGCGAAATACACGCACGCGATCAGTGCACTGACCAGCCCGGCCGCGAGTCCGCTGTAATAGGCAGCGAACACGACGGCGATGACCAGTGCGGCGGGCGGACTTGGAAGGTAGTAGAGGTGTGAAGACAGGAGCTCGAACAGCCCAACCACCAGCACGGCGACCAGAACCCCGAGCCACGGCCGCAGTTTTTCCTTGGGGTCGGCCGCGCGTGCGGTCACCGCGAGCGCATCCTGCGCCCAGCGCGCGAGTTCGTCCAGCAGCGCCCGGTCCGTATCACTGAATTCGCGTGGCTGGGTATCAAGCAGGCACAGTGTTCCCACCGCCTCGCCGCCGGATGCGTGCAACGGCACGCCGGCGTAGAACCGAATATTGGGATCGCCAGTCACCAACGGGTTGTCGACAAAGCGTTCGTCCTGCGAAGCATCTGCGACATGAAACACGCCTGGCTCCAGGATGGCGTGCCCACAGAAAGAGGCTGACCGGGATGTTTCGCTGACACCCAGACCGTGGCGAGACTTGAACCACTGGCGATTGGCGTCGATCATCGAAATGGCCGACATGGGGACATCGAAAAGCTGGGCCGCCATGCGGGTGATGCGGTCAAAGCGCTCCTCGGGCGGCGTGTCGAGAATCCGCAACGCGAGCAGGGCACGCAGACGCCGGGCCTCGTTCGGCGGGTTAGCAGGTTCAATCATAGGGAACCTGGGATTCTAAGCCTTGGCGTTCAGAAAACCTGTGAGGGCCGCCAGCGTGGCTTCCGGCGCTTCGGTCATTTGATGGTGGCCCACAGGCAAAACCACGGTTTGAGTGGTTTTGCCTTTTTCTTTGGCGCGGGCCATCAGGTTTTGTGCTGCCGCAACGGTCGTCATCTGGTCTTGCGCACCCAGCAGAAACAAAATCGGGGCGGTGACCGTGTCAATGGCAGTCAGGCCATTGGCGTAGTCGTTGCAGGCCTTGAAACCCCGGTGGAACACATTGACCTTGGGGTTGCTCTTCAAAACCCGTTGGTTAAGTGCCGTGCTGCTGCCAAAAACCCACGTGCCTGGCCCTAGCGCCGAGGGGGGTGCCGCCAATGTGGAGCGTGAAAACACGTTGATCATCTGGATGCCCTTGGCCGGGTCGTTCAAGGCGGCGTCCAGCAGCACGTCTGACACCTTCATCGGGAACGCTGTGCCCACCAGCACCAGATGAGTCACCCTGGATTGGAGTCTGGCCGCAGCTTCCAACGCAATCAGTGAGCCAAAGCTGTGTCCCACCAGCGCGGCGCGGTCGATTTGGGCTGCGTCCATCAGGGCAACGATAAAGTCCGCAGCTGCTTCGACCGTCGCGGGCGCATCGCCTTCGCTGCGGCAATGGCCAGGCAGGTCAATGGCCAGCACGTTCCAGCCGTGGTTCGCCAGGTAGCGGGTCTGCAAAATCCACACGCTGTGGTCGTTCAGCACGCCGTGGATAAAAACGACGGTGGGTTTGGTGGCGTCGAAAGCCTTGCCGCCGGTGTAGCAATAGGTCTTAAAGCCGTTAACCTGGAGTTCCATGATCATGCCCCCGCTTTCCGGGGTGCCTTGTCAACGGCTTTTTCAGCAGCTTTTAGAGCACGCTTCAAGTCGTCAATCAAGTCATCCGCATCCTCCAGGCCAATCGACAGACGGATGGTGCCCTGCGTGATGCCGCCCGCCGCCAGCGCCTCGTCGCCCATGCGGAAATGCGTGGTACTGGCCGGGTGAATCACCAGACTGCGGCAATCGCCCACATTAGCCAAGTGGCTGAACACCTTAAGCGTTTCGACAAATTTCTTGCCCTGCCCGCGGTTGCCTTTGACATCGAAACTGAACACCGAACCGGCTCCACGCGGCAGCAGTTTTTTGGCCAGCGCATGGCTGGGGTGAGACGCCAGCAGCGGATGCCCGACGCGCGCCACAAACGGCTGGCCAGCCAGAAACTCCACTACCTTTTCGGTGTTGCGCATGTGCCGCTCCATGCGCAGGGACAGCGTCTCAATGCCCTGCAAAATCAGCCAGGCCGAATGCGGGCTCATGCAGGCGCCAAAGTCGCGCAGACCTTCACGCCGGGCGCGCAGCAAAAATGCGCCTACGGTGGATTCCTCGGTGAACACCATGTTGTGAAAGCCGTCGTAAGGTTGGGCCAGTTCTGAGAATTTGCCGCTCGCTTGATTGGCCCGAGCCCAGTCAAAACTGCCGGCATCCACCACAATGCCGCCTATCACCGTGCCATGGCCGCTCAAAAACTTGGTGGCCGAGTGGTAAATCAAATCAGCGCCATGCTCAAACGGCTTCATCAGCCAGGGCGAGGTCAAGGTCGAGTCCACCAGCAGTGGCACGCCTGCCCCGTGCGCTATCGCCGAAATGGTCGGGATATCCAGCACCTCCAGCCCGGGGTTGCCCACCGTCTCGCCAAAAAACAGTTTGGTGTTGGGGCGCACCGCTGCGCGCCAGCCGTCAATGTTGCCGGGCGTTACAAATGTGGTGTCGATGCCAAACCGGCGCAGGGTGTAATGCAGCAGGTTTTGCGAGCCGCCATACAGCGCGGTGGAGGCCACGATGTGCGAGCCCGCGCCCATCAGCGTGGCCACGCACAGGTGCAGCGCCGCCTGGCCGCTGGCCGTGGTGATGGCGCCAATGCCGCCCTCAAGCGCGGCCACCCGCTGCTCCAGCACGGCGTTGGTGGGGTTGCTGATGCGCGAATACACGTGGCCGGCGCGTTCCAGGTTGAACAGAGACTGCGCATGCTCGCTGGACTCGAAGACAAACGAGGTGGTGAGGTGAATCGGCACCGCGCGGGCACCCGTGGCGGGGTCGGGCGCGGCACCTGCGTGCAGCGCCAGGGTGTCAAAGCCGGGATCGGAATAGCCGGGCATACATTCTCCTGTTAGGGCCTCAGGACGAAGCGGATGGATGCGGCCGAACGGTTCGATGAACTGCTCAATGCTTGACCCGCCCGCCCGATAGAGGTTGAATGAGGTTATTGTGGGCTATATTTCAAACACCTTGCATTTCCAAATCAAGTCGACAGGTGGTTGCACTGCCTTGCCGCGCCATAGCACGGTCAGCGGCGGTTCGCCTGCTCTCGCTTCCATTTATAAATGAAATACTTCGGTTCAACAGGAGAGCATCATGAAAGTCAGCGATATTTTGCGCGTCAAAGGCAGCACGCTTTACACAGCCACACCCGAAGACCCGCTGTCCCAGGCGATGAGCGTGATGTCCGACAACGACATTGGTTCGCTGGTGGTCATGTCGCAGGGCAAAGTGGTGGGCATGCTGACGTTTCGCGAAGTCATCAAGACCATCGTCAAAAACGGCGGCGTCGTCGGCACCACGTCGGTCTGGAAAGCGATGGATGACGGGCCTTTGACCTGCACGCCAGAGACTGAGTTGGACGAAGTGCGCCGCATGATGCTGGAGCGCCACGCCCGATACATGCCAGTGATCGACAAGAAAATGTTGATGGGCGTGATCAGCTTCTACGACGTGGCCAAGGCGGTCGTGGACAGCCAGAATTTCGAGAACAAGATGCTCAAGGCCTACATTCGCGACTGGCCAACGGGCGAGGAGGACGACAAGGGCTGACCCCGAGCAAATTGCCACCTGTAGCGCTGTTGTGACTTGCCAAAGTGGCCGGGCAACAGCCGGTGCGCTGACTTCGGCTTGCAGCGTCTGGGATAATCACTTGCATGAGCGGCAACACTTTCGGAAACCTCTTCGCAGTCACCAATTTTGGTGAATCGCACGGCCCGGCCATTGGCTGCGTGATTGACGGCTGCCCGCCCGGCATGGCCTTGTGCGAGGCCGACATTCAGGGCGATCTGGATCGCCGCCGCCCTGGCACCAGCCGCCACGTCACACAGCGCAATGAGCCCGATGCGGTCGAAATTTTGAGCGGCGTCTATGAAGGCAATACCACCGGCACGCCGATTTGCCTGTTGATCAAAAACACCGACCAGCGCAGCAAAGACTACGGCAATATTCTGCAAACTTTTCGCCCCGGCCATGCCGACTACACCTATTTGCACAAATATGGCCTGCGCGACCCGCGCGGGGGAGGCCGTGCCTCGGCCCGTCTGACCGCGCCCATGGTGGCTGCCGGTGCGGTGGCCAAAAAATGGCTGTCTGAAAAATACGGCACGGTGTTTCGCGGCTGCATGACGCAGATTGGCGACTTGCCCATTGGCTTTGAGTCGTGGGAGCACGTGCCCAACAACCCATTTTTTGCGCCGGTGGCAGACGTGCAGGCTTTTGAAGACTACATGGACGCCTTGCGCAAATCAGGTGACTCCTGCGGTGCCCGCATCCGCGTGATGGCCAGCAACGTGCCCGTGGGCCTGGGCGAGCCGCTGTTTGACAAGATGGACGCCGACATTGCCTGGGCCATGATGGGC
>JANMVO010000127.1:0-1825 GCA_031392805.1 Rhodoferax sp.
CTCGCTGAGCTCTTCACGCGCCGCTGACGCGCGCTGCTCGAGATTCTCCAGCGTGGCATTGGGGCGCCCTGGCGCGGCGTTGGGCCTGCCAGCCGATGAGGATTCGGTCATGGCGCGGAGTTTGCCCTGCGCAATTGCCAGGGTCTCCCGGGCTTTGTTGAGCGCTTCGGTTTGCCCCTTGACACGCCCCAAAACCTCATTTTCTTCGCGCTCGAAAGAGACGATGTTGTGGCGCAGGCGAAAGTCTTCCAGCTGTCGGCGCTGCCCCTGCACCTTCTGCATCAGCCGGGTGACCTCGTCGTTGATTTGCGTCAGTGAATCGCCGGCGGTCTGCGCATAGGCGTCATTGAGTTGCCGGGTGTAAGCAGCAATCAATTCATTCACCAGCGTGGCAGCCAGCACAGCGTCGGGTCCGCGTGAAGACACTTCCACCACGTCGGTATCTTGCGCTACCACCGCTTGCAGGCCGGCCTGCAATTTGGCAACCGCGTCGGCGCCCATCCCGGCGGCTGCGCCGCGCAGCGCGGGTGGCATTTTTTCCAGCACGGCCGCCACCAGCGGGCGGCTGGTCAGCACTTGCAGCTCTGACAGCAGCGGACGCGACGCATTGGCCCCCTGCGTGCCACCGGTTGACACGGCGGCCTCTACCTGCACTGCGCCAGGGTTGATTTGAACCCGTGCACTGACTAGGTAAATGGCGGGCCGGGAATAGCTGTAGAGCAGGCCAAAGGTGGCCAGCAGCAAAAAGCTGGCTGCGAAGACAAGGAGTTTGCGCCGGTTGGCACGCTGGGCGGGTGATGAAGACATGGCATGGGCCTTTCTGGCAGCAGCAGTTGAAGCAAGGTCAGCATCAGCGCGCTTTTCGGTCTAAAGCATAACCAGTTTAAATGCGATTTCCCCCTGAAACACCACTGCCTTATTTCCGCAAAATTGTCCTTTTGTGTTTCAGGGTGGCCCTGCCGAATGCAATGCCGGTCTGCGGGGCGATGAAAATGTTCTCCGTGGCACGAACGGCGGCGCTTGGGGCGCCAGACCAGCGCACAACCCGGCGGGATGGACGAAAAATTCCTCTAGCCCCTGTACCGTATACATAAGAAGCTATATTTTTAGTAGCAATTGATATTTGACGCAGACCGGGTCAGCAGTCAATCACGGTAAACACCTGCAGTCACGTGAACGCCTGCTGGCCGAGGTGATCCGTCAGGCCGGCGTTCAAATTCAGCGGGCGGGGTAGCTGACGTGTTGATCGGATGCACCACCTCGGCAAACCGTCCGTGGATTGGGATTCAAGGACTATTTATACCTGTAGCCCTTTCCCATATTACATAGTTAGCTATATTTAATATAGCTAATAAGGCAATAAATACGAGGGCTAGAACCGCATTTGATGCATATTTAATGGCTTTTTGCGTATCCGCAGCTTGCGGGCATCGACCCTGCGCATTCAGGGCATAAATGCCCGGCTTGTGCAGGCAAACGCCCAGGCCCAGCGCCATGGCGGCCATTGGCCAGCCGCTGTTGGGCGAGGCTGTGCGATGTGCTTCCTGGCTCAGGGCGCGCAGGGTGTATCCGCCGGTGACCAGCGCCAGCAATAAGGCCGTGATGCGTGCGGGCAGCCACGAGAGCACATCGTCCGCCCGCGCCGCCCATTTGCCCGCCCACTCCCAATTGCGGCCATGCCAGGCACCCCGGTAGCCCCACATGGCATCGGCGGTATTGGCAAACCGGTACAACGCAGCACCGGGCAAGCCCAGCAGCACGAACCAGAAAATCGGCGCCACCACGGAGTCATTCAAATTCTCAGCCAGTGACTCGATGGCGCTTT